>CAZSVQ010000008.1:0-28698 GCA_964610345.1 uncultured Candidatus Saccharibacteria bacterium
ACGGTATTCATAATTATCAGGGTTAATGCCCCCAATTGCCCCCGCGAAACGAATAAAGTAATAGCCACCGTCGGTAAAGTTAGCATCACGCTGAGACGCAATTAATTGCTGTAAACGACTCGCGTTAGACTTGATCTTGTTATTAAAATCAGTTTGTTGTCCCTGATTCATAGACAAAAGTTGTGTTTGCTCGCTACGGCTTAAAGCTAGTTTTTCTCTTTGTAAGTTTTGTTCGGCTATTAATTTATCAACTTGCTCTTTTTGTGCATTTAGCTGGTGCTTTAATTCGTTAATCTTACCGAGTGTTTCGGTAATTTTATCTTTAATTGAATTTTGATACTGTTCTTTATCTACAAATTCACTAAGATCGTTGCTAGAGGCCAACATTTCAATTGTCGACATATCTCCTTCGACGTACATTGTGCGAATATTCTTGCCGAGCAAGTCTTTTTGTTTTGCTAAATCTACTTCATTTGTCTTAATTTCACCATTGATACGTTCTTGTTCGGTTAAATTAATTTGCAACTTGGCCTCTAGATCTGAGATTTCTGTTTGCATTTTACTTATAGCATCTTGGTAACTTGTTGCTTCAGTCTTTAACCGTTCAAGCGCACTTTGATTACTGGCATTTTCCTGAGCTAACCGATTTATTTCTTCTTGGACAGATTCTGCGCGGACGTCACGGACATAATTAAAACTTCCACCAATCATTACTAATGATAAAACAAAAAACATGAACATACGAAAACTGTTTAGTATGTTTATATTGTTTTCTCTTATAGGGTTTTTCATACTACCTTAATTTTATGGCACCATGTGTGCATATAAACTAATCATGCCATTATTATGACGTATTAAGACATAATAACCATAATTTAGATTACAAGATCCCTTACAGCCTCGCCAGACAATCTCACCATCTGCCACAGCCCTAACAGGTCGACCTGAAACACCAGCATAATCCGTACCAGTATGATAGCCTTTATAATATACCGAATCCGGATTTCCATAAGATTGTGAAACGTACCCACCTTCAACCGGTCTAATCCAGCTACTGCCTACGTAACTTCCTGGGTTTACATCTACTCCATCACTATTACGTGCTTCAAAATGCAAATGTGGTCCTGTTGAAAATCCAGTATTACCAACCGTACCAATAACTTCACCCTGCTTGACTGGTCCTTGGCTAACAAAATTACCCGAAGCAATGCTTGCTTCTAAAGCTCGCTGTGCAGCTTGTAGTTCTTTAATCTTAGCCTCATTGGCTTTGGTTTTGTTATTAAAGTCAGCCTGTTCTGATTCATTTAACGATAATAGACGGTTCTGTTCGTTTCTGCTGGCCGCCAATTGTGCTCGGCTATTCTGTTGCTCTTTTAGTTCAACTTCAACTTGTTCTTTTTGACCTTTTAGTTGATGCTTAAGATCGTTGATTTTTGCAACTGTTTCAACTATCTTATCTTTAACAGAGTTGTGATATTGTTGCTTATCTACAAATTCACTCAAGTCATTACTAGATGCCAGCATTTCTAATGTAGAAACATTATCCTCGACATACATGGTGCGAATATTTTCGCCCAACCATTCTTTTTGTTTGGCCAAATCTGCTTCTGCTTGTGTTATCTGTTGTTCTAACTCAGATTGACGCTTTTTACTTACATCTATGGCTTGCTCTGTTTCATTAATATCATGTTGAAGTTTGTTAATAGCATCTTCGTAACTTGTTGCGATTTCCTTAAGTTTTTCAACATTATTCTTGTTTTCGGTATTTTGTTGTTTTAATTCATTTATTTGGTCTTGTAAAGATTGAGCTTTGACAAATTGAACACCACCCACTCCAGAGCCAACGATAAAAAGAATAACCACAAAGCTTGGCAGTAGTCTTTTAAAAATACGATTGAAACTATTAATCTGGTTATATTTTTTATTTTTCATTTTTTGTTTATAGATAGTAACCTTTAGCATAATATCACGTTCTCCTATTTATAGTAAATACTGTTCTGGGCAACAAATTAGCACTTTTCCTTTGAGTACTAAAAATGAGTTTAAAATTATTTGCTTGATTTAAATTTAAGATACCTGCGAGTTGCAATTATAGATGAAAATGCACCGATAAATACACCGATAAATAACTGTAGTGCCAAAATTGTCCAAAAATTGCGCGCAAAGTAGTTATTTGCATAAGTAATATCCAGCAACCCTAGACTACTCGCGCCAAGTGCTGTAGAAGAAACTGCAAATAAAATATTACACAAAGCAACTGAAATTACTGCAGCTATAACCCCATAAAGAACCGTCTCTACTACAAACGGCCCGCGAATATACCAAGTACTGGCACCAAGCAAACGCATAATATTTAACTCTTCCCTGCGGTTAAATATTGCCATCCTGATAGTGTTAAAAATTATCAACATTGATATTGTTGCAAACACAATTACACCAACTACACCCGCTTTTCCAAAGAAAGCTGTTGCTTGCGTAATTCTATCTATCGCCACTTTACGACTACTCGAATAAGAGGTTGGATAAGATTGCAAGGTTTTGATTTCCTCTGTTTCTAAAAATTGCCTAATTGGCTCTAAATTATTAGGATCGGTAGGCTTAATAATCAAGCTTGCAGGCAGTGGGTTATCTGTCTGTGATATGGCCATCAACTGATCAAGATCATTTTCATATTTTTTTCGATACCGCTTTAAAGCTTCGTCTTTTGATATATATTCTACGCTTTTTACTTCAGATTTATTTTTAATTTGAGCAATCAGATCATCTTTTTGCTGATCGCTAATATCGTCTTTTAAATAAACAGATATATCAATCCTATCGGTAAGCTGTTTTACAGTGTTTGCGAAAGTAGCATTTGCTATGACTGAGAACAAAACAACAGTAAGAGTAATAACCATAACTGCGATTGCTGCTGCTGCTAGCCAAGCATTACGGATAAAGTTCGTTATTCCACCTTTAAATATACGTGATAATGTGATGAGTTTACGCTTCATCAAATTTTATAACCCCCACCAATTTTATCGCTAGCGATTTTACCATCTTTAATAGTCACGACTCGTCTTTTGAGCTTATTAACAATTTCTTGATTGTGAGTAGTCAATAACACCGTTGTGCCGTATTTATTCACTTTTTCAAGCACTGAAATAACATCCCAGGCATGTTTAGGATCTAAGTTTCCGGTGGGCTCGTCGGCAATTAAAATTTTAGGTTGCCGCGCTATTGCTCGAGCTATTGCTACTCGCTGGCGTTCACCACCAGAAAGTTCACGGGGGTAACTTTTTTCTTTACCTGATAAACCTACGATATTAAGCACCCGGGGTACGGTGTATTGAATTTCTTTATTACCCATACCGACAATTTCTAACGCAAATGCAACGTTTTCAAACACATTTTTATTAGGTAACAACTTAAAATCCTGGAACACAACACCTATTTTCCGCCTAAGTAAAGGTATTTTTTTATCTTTTAAGTGCTCGTAGTCAACCCCACCGACAATGATCTTGCCACTAGTTGGACGTTCTTCTCTGGTTAATAACTTTAAAAAAGTTGATTTACCAGCTCCACTTTGCCCGACAATAACCACAAACTCTTTAGGTTCAACGTGCAAACTAACGCGGTCTAATGCCACATTGGTTTTGCCGTATACTTTTGTAACCCTATCTAAAAGAATCATGTAGAATCTATTATAACAAATTGATTATGCTTGAGAACCCATGTTTGTATCTAAATATGCCTGAATTAACTCATCTAGGTGACCATCAAGTACTTTATCTGGGTCACTTGTCTCGTATTGAGAACGCAAGTCTTTGACTTGTTTATAGGGGTGCAATACATAATTTCGAATTTGATTACCCCAATCTGCCGATTGATTAGGGCCCTTTAAATCACTTAAATGCTCTTTGTGTTGTTCAATTTGTAAACCTACCAATCGTGAACGTAAAATTGTTAATGCAGTTTCTTTATTTTGCAGTTGCGATCGTTCGTTTTGGATACTAACAGTTAACCCGGTTGGAATGTGGGTTGCGCGTACCGCAGAATCAGTAGTATTAACTGATTGACCTCCGTGCCCGCCAGCCCTGTAAACGTCTATTTTTAAGTCTTTGTCGTCAATTTCGATCTCACCAGGCCTGTCAATTTTTGGAATTATATCTACTTTTGCAAAACTGGTTTGCCTTAAATTATCAGAGTTAAACGGACTAAGTCTAACTAATCTGTGTACGCCATGCTCACTTTTTAATTTGCCATATACATTTATAATTTCACCCACCTCTAATGTAGCGCTCTTTATGCCTGCCTCGTCGCCACTCGATTGATCAATCAAGGCAATTTTTCCACCCGAAGCCTCAACCCATCTGGTATACATCCTCAGTAACATCTGAGCCCAATCTTGAGCATCAGTACCACCTGCTCCAGCATAGATAGATAAAATTACATCGTGGTCATCATACAAACCACTAAAGACAAGTTCTTTCTTTAACACCTCGTAACGTTTTTCAAGCTTTTGCAGATTATCAACCAGTTCTTGCGCCATTGTTGAATCGTTTAGTTCATTTAGCTCAGAAATTTCATTAATACTGGCCTCCAATTCAATCCATGGTTCAGCTTTAGCTTGTAAGGCCGATATTTGCTTCATCACTTGAGTAGCGTTTTTGGTGTCCGACCAAAAATCTGGTGTTTGGCTCTTAGTTTGTAGTTTCTTAATCTCGGCCGCAACTTGTTTTATATTCAACTGTTCTAAGGCGGTCTTTACTTTGTTTAGTAAAATTTCTATTTCCACATTTAACTCAGACATATTCTTTTAATCCTGCCAAAGTGTTTTGAGTGATTTAAAAGCTGATTCAGCAAAATCTTCACCGCAACTACCCAACACACCAAATCCGCGAACATTCTCTGCAAATAAAGCACTCATAGCTGCTTCTAGCTGGTCTTTAGTGACGGCTTGTATTTTATCGGGGATAGCATAAAAATCTTCAATTTCTTCTTCATAAAAATATCGTCCGCTATACAAATTTGCAGTTGAGGCGACTGTCTGAGCGCCTCGCTGATATCTACCCAGTGCAAATAATTTTGCGGCCTTAAGCTCTTCGTTGTCAAATTTACCATTTTTCATATTAGTTAATTCTTTTTTAACAATTGAAAATAGTTGATCTACATTTTTCGGCATTACTTGGGCGCCCAGCCAGAAATTTGTTGAACCCAACATGCGCGAATAATTAGAGCTAACGCTATAAACTAGCCCCTTCTCACGTGCTTGGCCGTAAATTCGTGAATGAAGTGTTTCTGTAATAATTACGTTGGCCAGCATCAAAGCATAACTTTCTGAATCAGTGACTCGACGCTTGGTAAAGGTGTCGAGATAAAAATACATGTTATCTACCGAAGGATTGTGAATATAAAGAACCTTATCTATTGATTTTGGTATTTCATCTGGAAGTGGCGTTCTATAACCTTCGTTTGATAACTCAATATTTCCGATTATCTTTTCAACCACCTCTTTACGAGAATGAGTTAAGTTTCCGGCAATCACAAACCGTAAATTAGAGGTACGGTGAGTTTTTTTATAATGCTCTTGAACATCCGCTAGTTTAACATTATCCATCAACGTTAACCGTTCCTGATCTGTTAAAACACAAAAACCATACTTTTCTCGTAGAGCCAAATTCAAATGTCGAAAATGATTATTTGAGCGTGATGACAATTCTTCTCTGACATTACCAAACTCTGCTTCAAACTCTTCTTGCAAAAAAAGTGGCTTAGAAATTGCTGTTACTATTAGCCCTAGAATTCTATCCCACTCAAAATCTGCACACTCAGCCTCATAGGTAATGTCGTAACTACTGGTACTAGCATTAGCATATGCACCGTTTTTTTCTAGTTCTGACTGGAAATCTCGTGACTTTGGATACAATTCATTAGCACCCAGTAAAACATGCTCCATTAAATGCGGCGCTTCCCACTTTTTGCGTTCAACCAAATAATCTCCAGCCCGAAAACTCAATTCAAAAGTCATGACCGTAGCATCCGGTATGTGTATCAATAAACCCTTGGCGCCGTTTTTTAGATCTACCGTTGATACTTTATGTTTCATTTTAACGCTTACGACCTTTGGCGCGTCGTTTACGTTCTGATTTACGAGATTTTTTACGATCTTTAGTAGTCACTTGTTTTTTTGTTGCTTTTGCATCAGTGAATGATGCTGAGTTTGTCCCTACTTTCAAAAAATCTTCTTCATGCATTTCTTCGGCTTCAATAATCTTATTTGCATTATCAACCGAATGACGAGCCGCTTTTGTAAGCTCGGTTTCAACTGGTTGGTCTTGATCGATTGGTTCAGCAGAATATATTGTTTTAACAATATCTTGGCGTAGTTTAAGTTGCATTTCCTCAAACAACTGTTGTGACTGGCGACGATACTCAACTAGCGGATCTTTTTGTCCAACACTAATCCAGTTAATACCTTCACGTAAATGAGCCATACTCTCTAAATGTTGCATCCATAAATTATCTAAAATTTGTAGGTAAATTTCGCGCTCTACAGCTCGCATTGTTTCTGAGCCAAAAGCTGCTTCTCGGGCTTCGTATAACTCCAAAGCTTTTTGATTTAAAACATGGGCAAACTTATCGTTCTCAGCATCGAATATTACATCCAAGGTTGGTTCGTCAAATGGGAAAATTTCTGTCAGTAAGCCTTCGAACTCTTGGGAGTGAGACAGTGGCGAACTTGCAATCTGCTTAGCCTCATCTTGTATAAAAATCTTGATACGTTTGCTAATATCGTTATCTTTTAAGATTTCTCGACGAATAACATAAGTTGCCTTACGGTGTCGATTCATGACATCGTCATACTGAACAACATTTTTACGTTGATCAAAGTTAAAGCCTTCGACTTTTTTCTGGGCTGCTTCTAAACTTTTAGAAATTATGCGGTTTTCTATTGGTGTTTCGTCGTCAACTTTTAGACGATCCATCATCGACATGATTCGGTCACCACCAAATACGCGCATCAAATCATCTTCACAACTAACAAAAAACTGTGTGATTCCAGGGTCACCCTGACGCCCTGACCGCCCGCGTAACTGATTATCTATTCGCCTTGAATCGTGCCGTTCAGACCCAAGCACAAACAAACCACCTAATTTCTTGGTCTCATCATCCAACACGATGTCGGTACCACGCCCGGCTATATTGGTTGCCAATGTTACTGCCCCGCGCTGACCAGCCTTAGCAACAATTGACGCTTCTTTTTCATTATTTTTAGCATTTAATACTTGGTGCGGAATATTTGCTTTTTTTAACAAACCACTCATTAACTCGTTTTTTTCTATAGATGCTGTACCAATCAAAATTGGCTGACCTTTGGCATGCAACATCTGGACTTCTTTTAATATTGCCTTAAACTTACCAGCTTCAGTTTTATAAATACGGTCACCTCGGTCAATACGAGAAACTGGCTTATTAGATGGCACCTGAATAACGTCTAGCTCATAAATCTGGTGGAACTCTTCACTCTCGGTCTCAGCTGTACCAGTCATTCCAGATAGTTTTTCATATAGCCTAAAATAATTCTGGAAGGAAATCGTGGCCAGGGTCATTGATTCTTCTTTAACTTCAACACCCTCTTTGGCCTCAATAGCCTGATGAAGACCTTCATTATAACGCCGACCTTTTAGTAAACGGCCTGTAAACTCATCCACAATAACAATTTCACCATCTTTAGTGGCTACATAATCTTTATCTCGTTTAAAGATTGCTTGGGCCTTAAGCGCTTGCTCTAAGTGGTAAATTGTCCTGATGTTATCGGTGGCATAAAGATTTTCTATTCCTAGCTTCTTTTCTACCGCTTCTACACCCTCGTCAGTTAACACAACTGCACGGCGTTTTTCGTCAATTTCATAGTGAGTTTCAGGTTTTAGTGTTCTTACTACCTTAGAAAATTGTTCATAAGCTGTTGCGCTAGCGGCAGCTGGTGCAGATATAATAAGCGGCGTTCGGGCTTCATCTATCAAAATAGAGTCTACTTCGTCGACAATTGCAAAATGCAAATCACGTTGCCTAAGCTGAGCCTCTTCACGGACCATGTTATCGCGCAAGTAGTCAAATCCGTATTCATTATTTGTTCCATAGGTTATGTCAGCCCCGTATGCCTCTTGACGTGTGCAAGGTCGCAAATGTTTCATGCGTGGGTCATCGTGCTTCTCGCTTATGTATTCTGGGTCATACAAAAAAGATGCGTCTGGTATTATTACACCGACAGACAACCCCATAAAGTGATAAATCTGCGACATCCAACCAGCATCACGTTGCGCCAAATAATCGTTAACCGTCACAACATGAACACCTTTGCCGGTTAAGGCATTTAAATAGACTGGCAAGGTAGCGACCAATGTTTTACCTTCACCGGTTTTCATTTCTGCCACATTGCCCTCATGTAACGCCATGCCACCAATCAACTGAACATCAAAGTGTCGTTGTTTTAACGTACGGGTTGATGCTTCACGCACAGCCGCAAACGCATCTGGCAATATTTTGTCGAGCGACTCGTTTTTAAGACGTTTTTTGAACTCTTCAGTTTGCGCCTTAAGTTTACTGTCAGACATTTTTTTATAAGTATCGCCCAAACGGTTAATATCATTAACCCGTTTTTTGAGTCGTTTTAATGTCTTAACTTGTGGGTCACCCAAAATTCGTTTAAATGTTTTTTTCATTATGATTAATTCTTCCCTCGCTTAATAAGTCAGTCCCACCTGAAACTACATTGTACCGTATTTACCTAACTTATTGCGAACGAAATTTGCCAATTAAGCGCCGAGTGTGACCACGCAGTACAGAATGTTGCTCTTTGTATCGCTTTAGTTGATTTTTAAGCTTAGTTTCAACAATATCAATAGCCGCAAACATATTTAAAGTTGTTTCTTTGGTGGTTATGACATCATTTGGTAGCGTCAAAATGACCTCACAAGTATATTGCTTTTTACCTTTGCTGTTTGCTGATTTTAGTTTTACTTCAGCATGCGCTGATTCTCTGGCACGTCTTGGTATGTATTTGTCTAGCTTACCAATTTTTTTATTTACGTATTTTCTTAAATCGTCTCCGACATCAGTATGTATCCCATTTATCTCGAGCCGTTCAATCATTTTATAAAATCTCCTTCCCGCCAATAAATGGCCTTAATACTTCTGGCACCACCACGTCACCATCATTATTTTGATAGTTTTCAATAATAGCAATAAGTGGTCGTTGCGAAAACACCGTAGCATCATTGGTATGCACTAGTTTAATTTTTCCGTCTTTATTACGCAAGCGCGTCTTCATGGCTCTAGCTTGGTAATCGCCAATGTAATCAGCAGTGTGGGTTTCGCGGTAAGTTTGCTGGCTCGGCAACCACACTTCAATATCAACACCTTTTGCATTTGGCCGGCCAATATCTGCCGTACACTTTTCAAGAACATGATAAGGCAAGCCAAGTTGTTGCATTAAATATTCTTGTATGGCCACCATAAATAAATGCTCATCAAGTGAAGATTCTGGCTTGGTAAAACTTTCCATCTCCAGTTTATTAAATTGGTGTAATCTAAAAATCCCTTCGGTGTCTTTACCGTAAGTACCAGCTTCTTTTCTAAAGGCCGTAGTGTAGCCAACGTAGCGAACTGGCAAATCTGCCTCGTCAAGAATTTCATTTAAATAAATTGGAGCAATTGTGTGCTCGGCACTAGCATTCATCCACAAATCTTCACCCTCAAATTTATAAGTTTGCTCTTCGCGGTTTAGTCGGCCGGTTGCTTCAAAGACCTCTTTTTTAGCAACTGCTGGTGGTAATATCGGTATAAAAGGCTTGCTACTAACATTTAAGTTATTGTCTGAAGCGATCTGTTTAAGTACATTTTCATCAGACAAAACATCCATGCCGTATTGCCATAGGGCGAATTCTAGCCTTACTAAATCTCCTTTAGTGTAAACAAACCTTGCGCCAGCAATTTTAACCGCCCGCTCTTTGTCCAGCCAGCCTTTTGCTTCAGCAATTTCTGCATGATTTTTAGGTTTAAAATCAAAATCTGGTTTGTCGCCAACGATTTTAATAACCTTATTTTCTGCCTCTGTACTACCAACCGGCACAGAATCAAGAGGCATATTGGGCACTGTTTTAAGTAACTCAATAAATTCTTGGTTAATTGAAGCAAATTTATGCTCTAAATCAGTTAGATTATCTTTAATTTCCCTGCCACTTGCCACTTGATCTGGAGATGGTTTATTACCCTTCATGCTCTCTGCGATTTCGTTGCGTTTTTGCCGGAGCTCGTCGACTTGTTGTTGCATTTCACGACGCTTTTCATCGAATCCCAACAATTGTTGGACGTCAATATCATAACCTTTTTGTTTTGCTTTTTCCCTCACCACTTCTGGGTTTTCTCGAATAAACTGTATATCTAACATACTTATATTATACCTCTAATTGCCAAGCTTTTTAAGATGACTTAGCGTGAGTTCCGTCCGCATCTTGGCGTAATCACAAAATTCGCACGGATTACTTGGGTTCATAATATACTTTCCTACTGGTGGCATTTTGTCGCTATCCATAACTAACTTCATATCTTTTATTGTTTTGTCTACCCAATCACTGTTGCCATGATGTGGAAATACGTGAGTTTCAAAATTAACTACGTTATCAAACTTATCATGATCCCAACTGCCGGTTGCATAAACAAAATATCCAGTGTCACTGACATCAAAGCCGTTTGCTCTTAGTAACCACTGATAAATCTCCATTTGCCGCCGATAAGTATCGTACCAAGTACCTTCAGCCCCTAGTGCTTTTACCGGTTGGGTTTTAGCGGTTGCTTTGTAATCAACCACCATCAATTTACCTTTGCTATCAACCCAGACATCATCAACTGCTCCATAAATATGTAAATTTGTTGGCTGATGAATTGTGTCTACGCCTGCGTTTGCACCAAGCGCTCGACGCCATTTATCTAAATTTTTGTGCTTATACGGTACAGCATCTACTCCAAACTGAGTCATCAACGGGTGCGCTTCGCCGTTGTCACGATAATAATCAAATTCTTTTTTAAATAACTCATCTATGGCTTTGTTAATATTAAATGGTGGTCCGCTTGGTCGACTAATTTTTAACCTTACATCCAGCCAAAAACATCGCTGACATTGCATAAACAACTCAACCTTACTCCTACTTAACCTATAGGGTTGTTTTTGTCCTGGCTGATATGGCAAACTACGTAAATAACCCATAATTATTCAATTATACCAATTCCATTACTGCAAGGGTTTCAATATGAGGGGTGCGTGGGAAGAAATTATAGCCTTCAAAGAAACTTACCAAATAATTAGATTCAAGCAATTTTATGTCTCTAGCCTGAGTTGCAGGGTTGCAACTTAAATAAATAACTTTTTTAGGCTTAGTATGTAAAATACGATTGATAACATTTTTATGTAATCCTGCACGTGGTGGGTCAACTATTAGAATTTTGTCTTTAATTATATAATCTAAAGCTTTTTCGCTTGAAGCTTGTATGACTTTAGCATCTGAGTCTTTTGTATTATGTATAGCCATTTTAGCAGTAGCATCGTCCAGCTCAATTATAGTTGGGTTATTACTGACACCAAGGCCAATACTACCAACCCCTCCATACATATCTACTACCTCGTTTTCATATACAAATTTTTTAATAACAGATAAAGCTTGCTCAAATATTGGTAGATTAACCTGAAAAAACGAATCACTATTGTATTCAAAACTCTTACCCAATAATGTATCTTGTATGGTTGTATCACCCAACTTATACATTAGCTTGGTAGGTACGGATGCTGGACTTTTTGGGTTAGAATAATACACTGCCAGCCCATTTAAATTACTAGGTAAAGCTAATTTGATAAAATCTTGATTTTTTACAAATAAACTAGCGGCCGCTTCGCCAGTTTGGTTTGCTCGCACAATAACTGTTTTAAGGTCACCGGCACGAATATTATGTTTTTGCAGTTCTTTTAAAACCTGGTTCGCCCCATTGTCCACTGACGGTAGCGCCAACGCACTACCAACCACTATTTGCTTGCCGTGGCTACCTCGCTTATGTAATGCTAGGTGTATCCCATAATCATCACCCCAAAAACTATATTCCATTTTGTTTCTGTAATGATATTCATGACTTGGGGTAGTAAATCTATAATCCGGCAACACTACGTGTTCCCGCGCAAACACCTCATTTATGATTTCTTTCTTATATTTGTTTTCGACCTCAAAAGTCATAATTTGCCAGGGTGAGGTTGATAGATATATTTCTTCTTTAGGTGTAGTGCGTTCAGTGCTAGGCTCTAAAACATCCTCCGCAACTGCTTCTACATAATCACGCCGTTTTTTAATAATGCGCACCTTTGCTACTTCGCCAGGAAGTGCATTCCATACAAAAACTTTTCGACCATCTGGTAGCGTCGCCAACCCCTGGCCACCATGTACCAGTTTCTCAATTGTAACTGTAAAATTATCCATTTATGTTTTTAATTATGTCTGCAGGTTTATCGGCCAAAATATCTGGTTTAAATCTGGCGAGAATGGTTTTGCCATTATAGCCCCAAGTCACACTAATTATTGGAATTCTCACCTTTTTTGCCGCCTCAATATCTCTCACCTCATCACCAATATAAATTGCGCTTTTAACGTCAATTCCTTCTCTCTTCATTACTTTTTTAATAGCCTGTGCTTTGCTAAAAATCCCCACATTTCCATACACATGCTTAAAATATTTTTTTAAGTTATACTCTTCTAAAAATTTATTTATAATCCCAGCACTATTTGAGCTGACTACATACAAGTTATGGCCAGTGTCTGCCAGTTGTCTTATAACATCATCCAGGTTATCAAACAACTTAACTTCGTGCATGCGTTTTTGTAAGATTGGGCGCCCTTTGACAAGCAAGCTAGGTACTTTATATATTGGTATCTTAGCCTCTTTAAGTATTTGCTTAACGGTCATATTACGGTAACGAGCGATTTCTTTATCACTTATATCTTGCTGGAGCATCTCTTCGGCGATTTCTATAATAACCGGCATACTGTTGGCCAAAGTACCATCAAAATCAAAAATTACATTCTTCATTTACCCTTATTGTACAGGGGTAGTGTTACTATTAAAAGCCTATTTACTTGACTCTAACGCAAACTGCCGAAGTATACTTGCAGAGCCACAAGAGTTTGCAAAACAAAAAGAATAACAAAAAATGCTTGTTCAGTAGTTACTGCATTTGCCCATTTACCCTGTTTTTTGTAATGTTTATTAAGTAGCACAATAAACAAACCCTGCACTACTATCACTGTTAAGTAAATCCAATACACAAAGGCATTTATGCTGTTGCCACCAAATATAAATGTACCCCATACATAAATTAATATCACCAACCAAGGGATGATCATCGCTTTGATTGCATTTACTGGAGCAAACCAAGCCATGGTTTTACTACCGCGTGCCCATAAATCATTTACAATGCCAAAGGCAGTAGCAAATAACCCGACTGAAATCATCAGAAGTAAGCTAGAAACATCAAACACACCACTCAATAATGCAACTACAACCATCACAAAGCCACTAATTACACCATAAGCAACCCATCTAGTTAAGCTACTACCCTTTTTAAGATCCGCCTGATACTGTTTTTTATAAACAGTCGCAAAAACTACATGCCCAATTGCCGATAAAACTAGCATACCAGCCAATAGCCAAACCAAATTAATATCAAATAATCGACTAGTGCCTACAGAATGGACCACCTGGCCACCACTGCTCAGCAGAGGGTCGTAAGCTAAATAATTAGTTGTAATTGGTAAAGACTTTTCCTTACCTAAAGCAATAATTAATATTACCTGTAAAAAATACAAACCCGCAAACACTATATGTAATTTATTAAAGCTAGTTAAATCTGCTTTATTATTGTTACTCAAAATACCTTTTAATTTATTCATACAACCACTTTATCATAAACTAAGTTGAATTTTCACAAAACTTACAGTTTAATATAGACTTATTTCTATTTTTATGTTATTATTATCTTTTATGGATACTCCCCCAACTCAAGTTTCAGATTCATTGGTTGACAATGACGATTTAGCGCATCAGATGCTACCCAGCGCCTTGGCTCATACTCTAACAGTACTTTTAGATGAAAGCATTTGTACTTTGCGTGAATATTCTGACAATGCAGATACTGGCGTAGATTCACTTAAAGATATACTAGAAAAATTAACATGCGAAACTCAATTTGATAATGAAAAATTTATTAATCTATTTAATAATAATGTAAACTTTGATGCAGAACTTCAACTAAAAACTGCCAAAGAACGTAGCAAAAAAGCCGTTTTGCAGCGAGGTTCTGTGGACGTTGTAGACGAAGAAACTCAATTACAGCAAAAAATAAATTTGCCACCTGACGCTAGACCCCTATTTGTAAGCGGAATCGATGATACTACCCTACCTAAGCAAGAAACTCTCCATATAGATATCTCAAACCCAGAAAAGTTTCATGATATACTTAACAACATTTTTGCTAATGTAATAACTAAGGCAATCGAGTTAGAAAAATTGATACCTAGTTATGATGAATTTATCCAAAATATCGCAAGTGATACATTTACTTCAGCAATTAAATCTAAATCTGATTTAGATGGTTTCATCTTGCATTCATTGAAAAGCGGAAAAATAATCCAAATGATAAAAAGGAAGAATAATGAAATTCAAAAACTGTTAACCCAGTTCACCGAAGATCCAGAGGAAACTGCTGCAAAATGGCTTTACGAATCTAATAAAACTCAGATAGAAACATTAAATAAAGAATTAGTACTGGGTACTATCCTTGAAAAAACAGCTGAGATATATCATAACCTAGATAAATCATTGCTAAAAAAATCTAAGGCAAGACCAGAAATAGCTGAAGTAAAAAGCAAAAAACGTAAGGCTACCCACAACCAAAAAAATACCAGTCATTTAGATGAGGCTGGAGACTCAACCTCTATTCAAGAAATGCAAGAATATTCAGATACTCAAGCTGAGTTCTCGTTAGCGTGGGTTAACGGTGGATTGCCTACTAAGCAAAGAGTAGAATCTTTCAATGATAATAGCAAAAAATCTGCCATTATCCATGCTATTGACCCTAAACTAATAGATATTGCCAAAAAAACTTACGAGAAAACGGAAATCGCATATAAAATAAATATTGCAATAGACCGACAAGCTTGGCTACTTGCCAACGACATCAAGCCATGGGAACCGAATAGTGGCGCCAAACGAGTTGATAAGAATGGCCAAGCACCTTCAGAATACCGCAATGAAACTATTTGGTATACAAGTGATATTCGCCCAAACTCTCCCCGGGTATATTTTGTCATTAAAACCGCTAAAGAACTGAATATCACTGAATTATTTAACCAAAACACTAATGATCAAGAAATATTTTGCATGGTTGTTATAGCGATAACCGACAAAAAGAACCAAATAGACGTACTACAACGACTAACCGGAAAATCTCATTCTTGGCTAAAAAGCAAAGGTGCGGGTGCAATTTAATTTATTTAAGCTTACTTGCAAATTTATCTCGTAATTTAACTATCTTCGGATTGATAACCACCTGGCAATACGCTTGTTCAGGGTGGTTTGCAAAGTAACTATGATGTTCTGGCTCTGCTTCGTAAAACTTATCTAATGCTTTAACTTCTGTAATGATTGGATTTTCCCAAAATTTTTGAATAGCCTTGATAGAACTTATTGCCTCGTTTCGCCGAGCTTCATCTTGGTATAAAATTATCGACCGGTACTGTGAGCCAATATCATTACCTTGCCGATCTATTGTTGTCGGGTCATGAACTGTCCAAAAAATATCCAAAATATCCTTGTATTGTAGCTTTGATTCGTCGTATTTTATGCAAACTACTTCCACGTGACCTGTTGTACCCCCACTAACCTGTTCGTATGTTGGGTTTGATTTGTGACCACCAGCATAACCAGGCGCAACGTCAATAACACCGTCGACAAGCTGATAAACGGCCTCTAAACACCAAAAGCATCCACCGCCCAATACTGCCCGCATAATTGATGCCTCAGTCGCGCTCGATTGCTCGCTCGGCGGCCCGCTCATCAGCACGGTCTTGTGCGGTTTGATTTTTATCGTGCAAGAACAACACAATAATCAAAGTTATGATGAATGAAATAAACCACGACAAAATTAAAAATAACCAAAAATTATAACCTTTTTTCTTGGCAAGCCAAGCTGGTAAAAATGCCAAGCAAACCCATAAAAATATACCTAAAATTGCAAAAAATATAAAACTCATAAATAAATCTCCTTATACCCCCAGTTTACACTTATTTATGTTAAATAAACAGCTCCTGGACTATAACAAATATAAAGCCAGACTAACCGCTTCCGTGGGTTACTAAATCTGCTTGATTAGTATCATCCAAGATACGCCGTGCCCAATCAAGTGCCGCAATCCTATCTTCTAAATTTGAATAAGCCCCGAATGGCAAGACGCTAACTGACTGACCTAAATCATCCTGCTCACCAATCTCGGATACCACTGTCGCTTGCGGGGTATAGTCTTTTATGTTTGATATAGCCAACTTGCCCGCCCCGTCTATCCAAAATATGGCCGACTGAGTCGCATTTTCAGGATCAAGGCTTGGCAATACCACACCTTGTTCGTCTAAAATTACGACGTCTATCAACAACTGGCTATCGCCGTCATCATCGACCGTTACATCTTCTGTCATAAAGGCTACCGAATCTTCTAGCCAATATTCGGTATTAGTTAAGATTTTGATTCTCGGGGCCTGTTTACTCTGCAGTCTTGCTAAAAGTATTAGTGTTTGTTTTTCCCTTTCATCGACCAAAATATTTGTATCTATATGACCCTTTTCTCTATACATCAGCCAATTCATACTGCCATTTATGGCGTCATGACCAATCATCCGCTGTATAACTTCTGCCCTAAACTCGGCCACGTCACCTTGGTACTTTGCCTCAAGAAAGCTTTGGTTTTTAGACCTTATCACCTGAATTTGATCATTGTCAACCCATTCTGACTCCGGAAATCCAAACTCAATCATGATAAATCATATTGTACAACAAATTTAAGGTTTGTAAACTGTTACAGCTTGTCTGTCTTTTGATTTGGTTCTTGCTTGCTGAAATAAAAAATATAAAACAGAGGCAAAATACCTAAAGTATTGAGTAGCAATAACATCACAAACCAAACTTTAGAGCCCTTCCGCGCCGAAATCCACAGGGCAATTGCCTTTAGAACATAGTCAAATATAAAAATTGCGATTACTAGCCAAAAATTGTCATTCAAAAATTGTTCGTTAAACATGTTATTTGCATTGTATCACTATTTTACTTGGTTGATACAATAGACATATGAGTCAAAGACCTTTAGCCGAACGCCAGCGACCTGAAAAGCTTAACCAAATTGTTGGCCAAGAACATCTTTTAGGTGATGGAAAAATAATCCAAAAAATCATCGAAAGCAAACAACCAACTAGCCTAATCCTATGGGGTCCACCTGGTTGCGGAAAAACCACCCTTGCCCGTATTATTGCCAGCGAAACTGGTGCCGATTTTATAGAACTCAGCGCTGTTACATCTGGCAAAGCGGATATTGTAAATCATCGTCTTGGCATTCAAACTATTTTGTTTGTTGATGAGATTCACCGCTTTAATAAAGCCCAGCAAGACGCCTTCTTACCGTTTTTGGAAGATGGCACATTAATTTTGATAGGTGCCACAACCGAGAATCCTAGCTTTGAGGTTATCAACCCACTCTTAAGCCGTGCTCGGGTTGTTGTATTAGAGCCACTCGCCAAAAAAGAGATCGTCAAGATAGTCAAAAAAGCCGCCGTGACAGAAAAGCTTACCGCAACCAAACTACCTGCGAAAAGCATTGACTTGCTTGCCGAACTATCTGGTGGTGATGCTAGGGTAGCCTTAGGCAACCTAGAGTTATCCATACAATTAAGTAGTAACAAGCAGATTACTCCAAACATAGTCACCACAGCCACCCAGACTAAGTTACCCAGTTACGATAAAAACGGCGAATCTCACTATAACCTAATCAGCGCTTTTATCAAATCATTACGAGGCAATGACGCCAATGCCGGCCTATATTATTTAGCTCGTATGCTAGAAGCCGGTGAAGACCCTAAATTTATTGCTCGCCGAATGATTATCTTTGCCAGCGAAGACATCGGCATGTCTGCCCCAGCAGCCTTAAATATCGCTGTTTCTACTTTTCAGGCAGTAAATATTATCGGCTTACCAGAGGCCAAATACAACTTATTCCACTGTGCAACGGTAATAGCCAAATCACCAAAATCACGAGACATTTCAGATGCCATGGGTAACGCCATAGCCTTAGCCAAGCAATACCCAGATCTGCCAGTACCCTTGCACCTACGCAATGCCCCAACCAAGCTAATGAAAGATCTTGGTTACGCTCAAGGTACTAAATGGGAACCCGGCTTTAAGCACCCCAAAGGCTTCTTGCCCCCAGAAATTGCAGATATAAACGTTTTTGATTAAGCAATAATACCTATTGCCCTAGACTCTTACCCTCTTGGAAGGCTTCGGGGTAAATTGCTTTAGTAGTTTCGTCTACTTCTTTACGTAGTTGCGGGAACGGTACGCCTTCTCTGGCTGTTACACCCTCTAGCATCCAAAACAAACGTTCGCTATAACCGAAACCACAAGCTGGTGGCATGCCATATTCAAGCATCTCGACAAAATCGATATCCATCATCTGAGCCTCTTCATCACCAGCGTCACGCATTTTTTGCTGATCGATGAAACGATTGTACTGATCGATTGGATCATTGAGTTCAGAATACGCTTTGCAAGCCTCTGTGCCTCCAAGTAACAGATTAAATTGCTCCGTCAGCTCAGGCTTATCTGGTTGTGTTTTAGCTAACGGCTGCAGAAATGTAGGAATATCTACCAAAAAAGCCGGGCCTGCAATTCCAGCACGGATTTTCTTCCATAATTTGTCTATTCCACGGGCTTTATTTTCTTTTTTCTCGACATCTATATTGTGTAATTTTAGCTGTGCTTTAACTTCGTCAAGAGTACAGTTAAAAACATCTAGGTTATATTTTTCTTTTATAACATCTACAAAGCTAATTCTGGGCCAGTGCTCGCTACCACTCAAATCGACTTCTTGGCCATTCAGTAATTTAAACTTTGTTTTACCCCAAGTTTTTAGCGCTACATCTCGAACAAGCTTTTCTGTAAACTTCATACCATCTTCCCAATCAGCATATGCCCAATACCACTCCATGGCAATATGCTCAGGCAGGTGCTCGTCGCTATAATTTTCATTTCTAAAACGAGGGCCAATATCAAAAACTTTTTCGTAACCACCACCGAGTAACCGCTTCAATGGCAACTCATGACTTATTCTCAAGAAAAAATCTTGGCCTAGCGCATCCATATGAGTAACAAAAGGGTTTGCATCTGCCCCGCCGGTCGTTTGTTCTAAAACCGGTACGTTAACTTCTAAAAAGCCATTTTCAATTAAAAAATTACGCGTAAACTGCCAAAATTTACTCCTACGAATGTACCTTTGCTGAACATCCTCATTAACGCTCAAATCAACATAACGTCGCCTTAAGCGCTCCTCTTTATTAGTAAAACCATCTTGTTTTGTCGGTAGTGGTCTGAGGCTTTTTGTTAGTAATCTTATACTAGCTGGCTCAACAGATACTTCTTCGGTTTGAGTTTTGATAACCTTGCCGGTTGCCTCTATAAAATCTCCGCTATCCAGTAATTTAATGTCATCAAATTCTAGCTCACTATTTGATCTATCAACATTTTTAATGCTGTCGTGTCTTAAGAATAACTGAAGTTCTTCGCTGTCGTCTTTTATAACAATAAAGGCAATTTTGCCAAACTTGCGAATAGAAACTATCCGGCCAACCACTGTAACTTGCTTGCCCTCAAGTTCAGAAAAATAAGACTCAATCTCCGTATTATCGTGAGTACGGTTAGCTTTAGCTGGGTAAGAATTAACCCCCAGCTTCTTTAATTCATCTAGTTTACGTAAACGTTCGTTACGTAGTTCTTGTAGGTTAGCCATTAGTCTTATTTTACTTGTTTATTAAGAAATATCTACGATTTTATAACTAACAGTCTCTGCCGGGGTCTTAATTTCAACTTCTTCACCCTCTTTTTTACCTAATAGCGCTTGGCCAATTGGTGATTCATCAGAAATTTTACCATTTAGCGGGTCAGCCTCAACAGTCCCGACAACCTGAAACTCTTTAGTTTTACCAGATTCGTTCTTAAGTTTAACTTGTGAGCCAAGTTGAACTTTACTGTCACCCTTTGGTTTTTTAATTTCGCTTACATTCAATAATATATGCTCTATTTCAGCGATTCGGCTTTCGGTCTGTTCTTGTTCGGCACGAGCGGCTGAATACTCGGCATTTTCTGCTAAGTCACCGAATTCACGAGCAGTTTTGATTCTCTCTGCAATTGGCCCACGCTCAGCAATAAGCTCGGCGAGCTCGGTGCGTAATTCTTCTATTCCTTGTTTAGTTAGGTGAAATTGCTTTTTCATGGTAATTTCCTCATTATCTTAATTATTTTTACTCTATTGTACGTCTGTTTGCAGTTATAGCTCGAGTCGCTGTATTATAGCAACCCTACTATGTCTGTGCTAGTACTTTATTTAACTCATCAGCAGATATCATACTTGCATTGTTTTCTGTGCGTTTTTTATATTCAATCTGCCCTGCCTCAACGGTCTTTGCGCTTATCACTACTCTGTGTGGAATACCTAGCAAATCTGCATCGGTAAATTTTTCACCAGGGCGCACATCGCGGTCATCATACATAACTTCAATGCCTTGTTTTTGCAAGTTATCGTATAATTCATCTGCTACTCGTGTTATCTCTTTATCACCGCCAAGGCGGCAAATAATCACCCTAAATGGAGCAATATCTTCTGGCCAAACTAAACCCTTTTCATCACTTAATATTTCGGCCACTGTACCCATAAGTCTAGTTAGCCCGATACCGTAAGAACCCATGAATATTGGTTTTTGCTTTCCTGTTTTATCTGTGAAATATAATTCTAGTGGATCAGAAAACTTGTTACCTAAGGAAAATATATTGCCCACTTCAATTGCTTTCGATTTTATCAATTCATCACGATTTAGTTCAAGGTCTGTTAAAACTTCATCTGTTAAAACCTCTTCATTGACAGCAATTCCCTTTTCTTTACTTACATAAATAATATCTTCACCGGCATCACATATGGTCTGAAATTCATGTGAATATTTTGAAAACGTACCTCCAGATGCAAAGGTAAAATGAGTAATCTCCCCTAACCCGACTTTTGTAAAAATATTTGTGTATGCACATGATATTTTTTTATAAAAATTATCATGCTGCTCTTTTGATTCTGAAAATGAATATAATGCCTTCCAATAAAATTCTCGCCCACGCAATATACCTGATTTAGCTCTTAATTCATTCCTGAAAACTGTGCGAATATCATAAGGGTAAGCTGGTAAATCTTTGTAAGAATGTAGGTATTCTTTCATTAATACTGTCATTGGCTCTTCGTGTGTAAAAGCTAGGCCGAGTTCCGTATCGTTTTTTAGTTTTGTCTTAAACCAGTTATCAACAACTTCGTCACTCCATCTAGTTTTGATCCAAACATCTTCAGCTTGTAGCGCAGCGGACTGCATTTCGAGCCCACCAATCATATTCATTTCATCTCTAACAATATCTGTAATTTTAGATACTACGTTTAAGCCCAATGGCAAAAGAGTGTATACACCCGCCATGTTCTTGTAAATGAAACCAGCTTTTATTAATAGTTGGGCATTCTTTGCTGTTTCGTCAGCTGGAGCTTGTTTGCGTGTTTTTGTGAATAACTGTGATGTTCTCATGCCTTTATCCTACCACAAAATGTGTTACATTTTCACCGGTCATATCTGAATTTGGGGCGGCAATAAAAGCCTGCATCTTAGATAAAGAAGCTTCTCGGGCAGTTAAAGTTTTAGATATAATTCCACCTTTTCCACTTAAACTTTGACCACGACCTTCTGCTTGGCGCAAAATTAACATTTCTATTACTTGGTTATAATTGCTGTCAGAAATTTTGTCTATCAATTGATCGTTTTCATCAAAAATCCCACCACCAGATGTAAAAATACCCAGCGCAGACGCTCCAACCAATCTTGCAATATCAAGTGCCATGCGATCATTATCCTTACCACTATGAAAACTTTCTAGTTCGTCACGCGAATTAGCGTCATTATTATTCACAATACTTACAACCCCACGGTCAGCCGCCATCATTAGTGTTTCAGTTAAAACAGGACCCTCTTGTAAATCAGCTATTTCTCGATGAGTAGTTAATACCTCACCTGCTAATACCCCCTGCAAACCAAATGCCACTTGCCATGACGCCATAACTGCCACATTGCCAATCTGAGCAAGAGTTGGCTCCTCAAAATCCTCAATATTAGCACCACGCATATTTTTTACTAAAGCTTCGCCAGTACGTACAGCCCCTGAAGTTACCACCACCAATCCTTCGTGACCATATGTATTTACTAAGCCAGAGGCATAATCATTTATAACTGATTGATTTATGTCATCCTCTCCACAAATTACTTCTGACCCAGTCTTTATTACTGTAATTTCACTACTCATATCTTCTCCATTTAAAAACCCTTCGCTTTTCGAAGGGGTGTTCTTTGCTATTTTTGAATTAAATTAATTAACACCCACTGATGGGAGTCTTGGGGATATTTAACTTGATAATACTTTTAAATCTCATCACAAACACCATAACAGATTATTTTACAAATATAAAGAGAATACTAAATGCAACTAAATTTTTATAGGCATGTAGAAACATTGGGGCGGCTAACCGGCCGGTTTTTTCTCGCAAATAAACCAATACTAACGATAATACAAAAGTGTCAATTGCCGCTACCCATAACAGAGGTGCATCACTGCCAAATTGTAAGTGTGCTGTAGCAAACACCAAGCTTGTGATTATTGTTGCTGGGATAAATTTCATCCTACTTTTTAATCCTGTATATAAGTACCCTCTACACAAAATTTCTTCAACTATGGGCGGTAATATAACCAAACTAACACCTGCTAATAAAAGGTTAACAATACCCTTGTTAGCCTCAAAACCTATCTGTTGCTCTTGTTCAAGATTAAGTGACGGTGCCACCATTTTAGAAATTACTGTAATAATCGCAAACATTACAATGTAACAACCATAAGCTAGCAAAGCTTTTACAGCATCGCTGAATAGCGGTTTTGATAGGCCAATTGTCTTAAATGACTGCCCTTTTTTCCTTAATAATAACCATACTCCGGAGATTATCAATATATCTGACACCGCAACATACAAAAATTGCGGAAACGCCGAAGCGTCAAACCATGCCTTAAATTCTGCATCACCCCAACCCGTAATTATTGTTATGAATACAAAAACCAAACTTGCCAAAAATTGAGCTGCAAAAAACAAACCCACAGTTGCACAAATTAAAACTATTGGGCTCGAACTTTTGCTTAACTTTTTATTTTGGGGTTTGTCCAATTCATTCACCCTAGAAGAACCTTTTTACATCCACCACTGTTATTAACACAAATAGCAACATCAAAACCGCAAAACCAATGCCGTGAATCATGTCTTCGGCTTTAGCTGTTAATGGTTTACGCATTATTCTGTACAAATAAGTCACAAACAAGCGCCCGCCGTCTAATGCTGGAATAGGCAAAGCGTTCATAATCGCTAATGTTAATGATATTACGGCTATTATCATCAAAATAAATTGAATTCCCAACTTGCTTCCGTCCTTAATCAACACAAATACACCAACTGGCCCAGAAACTTGGCTACTAGCCTTTTGGGTATCGCCCTGGAACAAGCCTGCCACTACCGAGCCAAGACCTTTAAGCGTTAGTTCGGTAAATTGTTTAGCTACCCCAATTCCAACAATAGGTGCTGACCAGGTTGAGCGTTGCAATGTAAATTCAGCTGGCACCACACCCAAATAACCTTTTGGATCATCTGTGTTTTTGCTGGCTTCTACTTCTTCTGTTGACCGTAAAGTAACCTCAGCTGTTTTTGTTTGGCCATCACGCTCGTAAGTTACCTGTACTTTTTGACCTTCAAATTCTTTGGTAGCTTGTGGCAAGCTTTCTGCGCTAGAAATTTGCTGAGAATTTTCAAGCCCTGTTCCAATTGATATAAGTTGATCGCGAGACTGTAATCCAGCTTGGCTAGCTGGAGAATTTTCTTCTACTGCACCAATGAGTACGTTATTTTTAACAACTTTAGTATCACTTGCAACCGTAAATTGGTTTTCAACTATTTTAGGCATACCGATTAATGCAATCAAGGTAAACATTAAAATTGCTACAAATAAATTCATCACAACACCCGCACCAATAATTTTGGTCTTTGCCCACAAACTAGCAGCCCCATAACTACCCTTTGCCCTATCTTCATCGTGCTCACCCTTTAGTTTCACAAAACCACCTAGTGGCAACCAGTTAACCGTAAATAACAATCCACTCTTTAGTTTTTTACCCCAAGCCATTGGCGGAAACCCAATACCAAATTCTTCTACATCAACATCATTACGACGTGCCATAATAAAATGCCCAAATTCATGAACTATCACTAGCATCACGAACAAAACCAACCCCAAAATAATTAAAAATACAGACATTTAACCCCCAAATCTTCTTTGTCTTTTATTATATTCTATCAATGCCTCATCAAAATCTTCAACAGTATAATCTGGCCATAATTTTTCAGAGAACAACAGCTCTGCATACGCAGAACGCCATAGCATGAAACCACTAGTTCTTTGCTCACCCGAAGTACGTATTAACAGATCAAGTTGTGGTACCTCTGGTGAATAAAGATTTTGTTCAAATAAACTTAATGTCACCTCTTGAGGGTTTATGTTTTTTGATATTATTTTTTTGGTCGCATCGATGATCTCTTGCTGTCCGCCATAATTAAAACATAACGCCAACGTGCCATTTTCATTATTGGCCGTTTTTTGTTCGGTTTGTTCAATAGCTTTTAAGACCGAGCTATTTAAATTAGACCTTTCGCCTAAAACTATTATCTTGATTCCCTTTTTATGAAATTCGCTTAGATATTTTTCTACCGCTTTAACAACCAACTTCATCAAGTATGATGTTTCTTCTTCAGTTCTGGACCAATTTTCAGTAGAAAATACATAGGCACTGAGAAATTCCACACCCTTATCAAAAGCATGTAATGAAATATCCTTAAAAACTTCAGCTCCTTTGCGATGCCCTTCAAGGGTTGGAATACCTTGATTTTTAGCCCAACGCCTGTTTCCGTCTAGAATAATACCAACATGTTTTGGTGCATCTAAATTAGTCTGAATCATTGTTAGTATTATACCTTATCAAGCCTGAGAAATACTTTAAACCGTCATTATTTCTTGTTCTTTGGTTTTTGCTACTATCTCTGCGTCTGTTTTAGCTTTAGCCATAGCTTCTTCTATTTGAGCTATTAAACGTTTGGCTTCATCTTCTCCAATATCTTTGCCTTTTTTGGATTGGTCAATTGCATCAATAGCTTCGTGCCTAACGCTGCGCATAACAATCATGGTATCTTCTAACTTAACACCTACTTGCTTGCTTATTTCTCGTCGACGCTCCTCTGTGAGTGGTGGAATTGGCACTCGTACAACACGCCCGTCATCATTTGGGTTCAACCCTAAAGACTGATTATCACGAATAGCATTGCTGATTGCTTGTAGGTTGTTAGGATCAAAAGGAGTAATTTGAAGTAGTTGAGCCTCTGGCGCTGTTACGGTGGCCACCTGGTTCAGTGGCATTGGCGTACCATAAGCCTCTACCATAATACCGTCCAGCATTGCTGAGCTTGCACGCCCAGTCCGAAGCTTGCCAAGTTCGGTACCCAACCGCTCAACTGCTGTAGTTAGTTTTTGCTTGGTATTATCAACGATTTTGTTTGCTTCCATATTACTCCTTATATGATACGGTTTATTATACAGCATTAAAAATAGGCCGGTTTGATTCCAGCCTATTTTGTGTATTTTCACCGTTAAAAGCGATTTATTCAACTTCTCCAAGTTGAAATCGACTAATACGACGAACCACGATATTTTCGCCAAGTTTAGCAATATGCTCCTTGACTAAATCACCTACAGTTTGGTCGGGATTTTTAATAAATGCCTGGTCAAGCAAACAGCGTTCCGCAAAATGTTTTTTCACCATACCATCAACAATTTTATCAATCATTTCAGCTGGCTTGCCATCTGCCTTTGCCTTGTCAGTAAACTCTGCCTTAATTTTTGCCTGGTCATCTACTGGTACGTCTTCAACACCCACATAAATCGGTGCACTTGCGGCAACATGCATGCTGATATCTTTAACTAAATCTGTAAATATTTCGTTACGAGCCACAAAATCGGTTTCGCAGTTCACTTCTACCAAAACGCCGATTCGGCCATCGTGATTATAAGTACCGATAATCCCAGCTCGCGCTTCACGCTCACCACGCTTTTCAGCTTTTGTAAGACCTTTTTTGCGCATAGCTTCTAGTGCTTTGTCAAAATCACCATCTGACTCCACCAGAGCCTTCTTGGCATCTGTAATACCTACACCGGTTAGTTCTCGTAATCTCTTAATATCTTCTACTTTAATATCTGCCATTTTTATTCCTTCCCCACTCCTTTATTTATCTTCTGTTTTCTTTTGCTTGGATTTGCCAGATTCTATTGCTTGTTTTACGTAATCTGCCATCAACTGCAAAGTCTTAATGGCATCGTCGTTGGCTGGAACTGGATATTTAATATCAGTTGGGTCAGCATTTGTATCTGTTAAGCCAACAACTGGAATGTTAAGTTTGATTGCCTCTTTAACAGCATTTTGATCTGTAATTACATCAAACACAAACAAGGCACCTGGGCGTACAGCCATGTTTTTGATGCCACCATAAATGTTATTCATCTCATCAATTTCTTCTTGGTAACGCTGTAACTCAAGTTTGTTATATTTTGAGGCTAACTGACCAGATTCCATTTTAGATTCTAGATCTTTAAGATATTTAACCCGGCCACCGATGGTGTTTTTGTTGGTCAACATTCCACCCAACCATCGTTCTGTTACATATGGCATTTTTGTATCTTCAGCTAATTTTACAGCAATTTCGCGAGCTTGGCGTTTGGTACCAACGATCAAAATTTGCTTGCCAGATTCAGAAGTCTTCTCTAAGAAAGTTAACGCCGTTTCTAGCATTGTGACCGTTTTGGTTAAGTCAATAATATAAGTGCCCTCACGTTTTGAGTGAATATACGGCGCCATCTTGGGGTGCCATCGGCTAGTTTTGTGACCAAAGTGTGCTCCAGCCTCCAACATTTTTTTAATATCAACATCTACTGATGCCATTATTTAATCCTTTCATCTTCGGTGAAGTCGCTACCTAATTACTCCTACACGGATGCAATCAGGAAGGATTATCAACTCCCCTGCTTAATTAATACCTGGCTATTCTAGCAATAATATCAACTTTTTTCAAGAGGAGTAGATTGGAAATTTGACAACCAAACTACACCCAAATATAATCGTAAGCATAATAAAGTATTATGTAGGTTGGGCTATACATTCCAGAGGGATAACTATGAATATTATAAGGTCAATACAAAAATCACGTATCTTAAACTATCTAAACCAAGCTAGCCAAACCAATAAAACCACTAAGGCCATAAAAACTACAAACTACACCTCCCTAGCCTTATTACTAACCCTAACATCTATACTGCCAATATTACTACCAGCTACAGCTACGGCTGCACCATCCACCCCACCAGACTCTTGTTTTAACTTTAATTCTGGTACAGGCACTATTACAGATTATTACGACTATGAGGGCAACAACAACTCCAACCCCGCCTGCACCAGAGAACCCATTATTCCCAGCACTATTGGTGGTAATGCGGTGACTACTATTGGCAACAATGCCTTCCAAAGCAACCAACTCACCAGTGTCACCATCCCTAACTCCGTAACTTCTATTGGTAACTATGCCTTCGCTTACAACCAACTCACCAGTGCCACAATTGATGGTAATATTACAACTGCAGGTGGTAATGAATTTAGTGGCAACCCCATCCAAACCTTCACCTATGGCCTAGATACCTATACATCTTCAGACCCCCTAATAGATGATTGCTTCGCCTTCAATGGCATTAATACTATAACCGGCTTTAAAAAAGCAAACATAGCTACAATTAGAGACCACAGTAATGCTTGCTTAAACCCTAATGTAAATATACCTAGTACAATAGGTGGTAACCCCATTACTTTTATTGGCAACTATGCCTTTATGAGTGAGCGACTCACTAGCCTTACAATTGGTAACTCTGTCACTTCTATTGGAAGTTATACCTTTGCTTACAACCAACTCACTAGCCTTACAATTCCAAACTCCGTAACTACTATTGGTGACTCTGCCTTTCGAAGCAATCAACTCACCAGTGCTACAATTGGCAACTCAGTAACTTCTATTGACAGCTGGGCCTTCGAGCGCAACCAGCTCATCAGCCTTACAATTGGTAACTCAGTCGCTACTATTGGTTACTCTGCCTTCTCTAACA
>CAZSVQ010000009.1:0-25962 GCA_964610345.1 uncultured Candidatus Saccharibacteria bacterium
AAAGGCAGGTGCTCTAACCGACTGAGCTATGGGCCCATATGGGCGCTAATGTACAGAGGTATATTATCTCTGATTTTACAAAAAAGTCAATGACTATACTAGACTCAACTAAACTATGATATCATAAGCAGTATGAGTGGCTATGAAACACTTAGCGCTAACAGCCAAAATATAAAAAAGTTCCAACTACACCAAAAGGCTCGGTCTTTTCTTGTAATTGTTGTCGTTGGTGTGCCAGTTTTTTTGGCAATGCTAGCATATCTTTTTTATCAAGATGCTACAAAACAAAATAATGCCATCAACTCACCTTCTGCCCATGAAGAATCTATCCCATCCCCTGAAGCAATACCAACAGACACCTTAACTCCAAACCAATCAATTGACGAATCTACCACACCAACTTATTCAGATCCTGCTACAACAAGCCCTCAGGCTCCACCCAGCCACGCTCCTGCACCCACTACCGGTGGGATTCCGGCAGGGGTACAATCTGCTCTGAATTCGATTGAGGCTAACGGGATAAAGGGCAGCCCTTATGTGGCAAGCAACCTGGACACCAGCAATATCCCTGTTGGAACAAGTATAACTTTTGATCGTAATAGTTGGACACAGCATAGCGAGACAGCAGGCTCAATTAATGCAACAATAAGTATTCTTGGGCAATCACGTTCAGGCTCGGTAGTTTTTGGAGTAACAGAAGGTGCCTGGAAAGCCACAGGTTATAGCCTAAACTAACACATTAAATTCAGTAAGCTATTAGTGTTTTTTATGCTTTTTGTCTTTTTTATGCCGGTTTTGGGTAAAACATAACAAGACTATACTTGATACAACACCTACCGAAAGAATAATTGGTTGATATTGCTGTAACTTGCCCCAAATATCGCTGGTTAATATTTGACTACTAGTATTTGCAGGCAGTAAAGGGACGATCAGAAGCACCAATAATCCCCCGGTTGCGATACTCGGGATCAAGTTAAATATAAATTTTCCACCTTTTACAGACCCTCGTAAAAAAATAGCGCTTAAGATTGCTGGTAAAATAATCAATATAATAGAAACTATGCTTTTGTTAAGATCACCATCTTTGATGACTGTAGAGCTAAGCAATGATGCTTCATCACCTATTTGAGACGCCAAAACACTGCCCGCACATACACTAAAAAACACCACACCACTATTAGTTCTGAGAACGAGTAAAATAACTGTTATAAGTGCAACCACAGCACCGATGATAATTTCAAATGGCATAAACTTAATATACCATGCTTACGCTTTAAAATATTGCCTGATTGCCTGATTTAATGCCATATTTACTTACGGATCCTTCGGGTAGTTCTAAAACGTATTTAGCATCATCTTTATTGCAAAATGGTTCCGGATAAGATTCTGGTGTGGCATTTTGCTTGATATTTGTTACCTTTTTATCGCCATCCAGCCAGACCATATCAATCGCAAACTTCATATCCTTCATCCACATACAGTATGTTCCCGAATCGTTAAAGACAAATAACATACCCTGCTTTTCTCCAAGACGGTTCCAGCCGCTCAAACCTCTCTCTCGTTCTTTTGGCGTACTCACTACAGTTACATCTATTTTTTGATTATTTAATAAAACGTGTTTATCACTCAAAAAAGTAAATAATATCTTGGTTAAGAATAACACAGCCCCGGCAAGCAAAATTAATAAAAAAACAGTACCCACAGTTTTTGGCTTAGGCACCAACGCGGTCTCTTCTACGTTGTTTTTTGGCGTTTTGTTCGACATACTCTATTATTTTACCAGCAACGTTGCGTCCTGTAACTCTTTCTATACCTTCAAGACCAGGACTTGAGTTTACCTCAAGCACCAATGGCCCCTTCTCGGAGCGCATCATATCAACACCACAAATCGGCAAACCCATAGCTTTGGCAGCTCTGGTGGCGGTTTTGCGCTCCTCGTCTGTAAGTTTAATGGCTGTACCTTCACCACCTTGGTGTATGTTGCTTCTAAAATCATCATCCAAACTTTGACGTTTCATGCTAGCAATTACACGCCCACCAACTACAATTGCCCTTATATCTTCACCGGCAGATTCTTTTATAAACTCTTGGAGTAAAATGTTTGTGCCGTCTTCGTTATGTAAATAAAAAGCTTGGAGCACTGATTTAGCAGCTTTTTTAGTTTCTGCCAAGACTACGCCGTTGCCGTGAGTACCACGAGCAAGTTTTATTATAACTGGCGTACCGCCAATCTGATCTAGTAAATCTTCGATATCAGCTGTGTTTCGAGAAAAAACAGTTTTTGGAATACCAACACCAGCTTTTGCTAGCAACTGCATACTACGGAGCTTGTCACGTGAACGAGTAATAGCAATCGAGTTAGAAGCTGTGTATACTCCCTGCATTTCAAATTGACGCACAATTGCCGTTCCATAACGTGTCATATTGCTGGCAATACGAGGGATAATTGCATCAACCATTAAATCTTCACCCTGGTACTTTACTGTTGGATTACTTTTTTCTATTGAGGCATAGCATTCTTTATACTTTACGATTTGAACATCATGACCAAACAGTCTTACTTCTTCTGCCAAACGCTTGGTCGAATAATTTCCTGGGCCATTGGATAAAATTACTACCTTCATAACTATCCTTTCTTTTCTTTTCTATCTTTAACTAGTGACTTAAATTTTTGGCTTTGAGCCTTCTCTGCTAATTTTAGTGGGCTACCGGATTTTACATCTACTAGGAATTTCCCACTCAACATTCGCCTACCTAGCAAAATTGGGTAAGTTTTATTTTTTCTGTCCGATAAAGTAAACGTTGCTTTTATAAATTTGCCGTTTACTTTTACTGGCAATTTTATTTTATACCTAAATTCACGATGACCAAATGAATTTGCGACTATTGTTTGTGAAAAGTTATTTTTCTTGAATCGGAAGATTTCGCCTGAATAATATTGACTTTTTGGACCAAAAAAAACTACTAGCAAATCATCGCCATCTTTTGTGGCTTTGCTCACCCAAATTGAGCTAGAATCAGCCCCAGTATCAGTCTTAGCAGGTATTTTGGTTAACTTTAAAGAAGGCAAGTCTACCTTTTCAGCTCTACCTATTATTGCTAATTTATTAATTTCATTCATATGCTACTTTGGTGCTCTATATATTTAGTTTATACGCCAAGTGATTCTTTAAAACATGAACTTTTCTAAACGTTGACATATTGTACTATATTTATAGAATTTTTACAATAGCTATTGAGCGTTTTGAACGCGAATATAAACAAGCACAATTAGGCCAATTACCACTGCAAATAAGCAGATTAGCATCGGGATCAGACCTTTTTGATTATTAACTAATTTTTCCATAATACTTTAGCTTTATTTAAACACAGAAAACAATATATTTAAAGTAGCCCACTGCTATCATCGTCTTCAGTTTCTTCAAGTGAATTAGAGTCAACCACAGGTTTGGCGATAATAATCGTGCCGTCAGGTTGGCCGTTTGCGCTACAAGTATATAGCGTGAGATTTGCGTCTTGGGTTGGTTCTTCTATATTTGTAGCGTCTTCCCCTGCGTTATTTTTTTCTTCAACATTATATGAATACCACAGTCCTTCATAGTAAATATCTATCTTGCTATCTTTTTCAAGCTTTTCTAGATGATATAGCGGTGAAAGTTCTTTGGTTTGGCTTGGTGTCGCACCAAGTTTAAAACGTTGACCACATAGTAAAAAGTTACCACCATCAACAGGGTTGCCTTGGCTTGATCTACGCCACCATATACTGCTACCAGGAACTTGTTTAGCAACATCTTTACTAATTGGTACTAGTAGATTTAGGTTTTCAATTTTTACAAAGTTTTGATTTTCATAAACTAATTTATCTTCTTTAGACTTAAGCGTCTCAGTGTTGTCGGCTATCACTTCTGGTGATTGTGTTAACGTAAAGGCGTAAATACCACCAAGTAACAATAAAAAGCCTACAAAAAACCCAAAAAACAAACTTTTTTTATTGCCCTTTTTTGATGACGATTGATCAATATGATAATAACTATGTTTTCCTGGCACGTGTATATACATTATTACATTAAACAGACCCTCCAGACAAATTGCTTATTTTTAGATATAATGTAACCATGCCAGAAATCCCAACTAATACTCCAAATCAAGATTTAATTGATGAGATAGTCAACTTCGACTCTGATCCATTAAACCAACACACCATCCCACCCGATGACCCATTTCACCCTCATTACCTTGCAAAAAAAGCACAAGGTATACTTACTGGTCATAAATTAGGCATGCAATTATTAGCTGAGGACGCAGAAGCTCAAAGGCAACGGGCAATTCAAGCAGAACAAGAACGTGATCAGGTTGTTAAGGAACTTCGTCAGGACGAAAAGTCAAAATTGGCAACCGAATCTTACTGGAGACAAGACCTTGCAACTACAATAGAATCACTGGGCCCAAATGACAGCCTGCTGGCCATGGTCGGTGACCTCAATAATTTTAAGGCAGTGAACGATTCACTCGGGCATAGTGCTGGCGATGAAATGTTGGGTATAGTTGGTCAGGCTATGATGGATTCTTTTAAACGAAAGTCTGACCATCTAGCAAGAGGAAGTCGAGAATTAGGGCCAGAAGAACAACGTGGTCGCATTGCCCGTCTGGGTGGCGACGAATTCGCAATTTTCACTGTAGCTTCAAAAAACGGAACTAACAATAAAAGGCAAGGTGATATAAATAACCCTGAACAACAAGTGCTAAACCATTCCAAACGTATTAACGACAACTTGAAAGAGCTATTTAAGGGTACTAAATTTGAGGAATTTAATGTCAGTATTGCGCTTGGAGGCGCTGAATATGAACCTAGCCTGGACCGAAGTCCAGAAGATGTATTTGTTAGGGCAGATGCCAAGATGTACGAAGTCAAATATAGAGGCAAAATTGAAAATATCTCCACTGATGATATTCAAAACTTGCGCAAAATAATTCCTTACATTAAATCACTAGGTGGCCGAGTTGAGTCGTGGCTAGAACAAGCCGCCTTTGGTAGTGAGACTAATTAAACAATCCTTTCTTCTTGCTGGATTTGAAGTCCTTTAGGAGATCCTGCTGTTTTTTGGTAAGTTTAGTTGGCGTTTTAACGCTTACTGTCACAATATGAGCACCGCGATTTTTGCCTCTAAGATGTGGCACGCCATGACCACTCAATTTAAAATCAGTGCCACTTTGAGTACCAGCGGGAACTTTCATGCGTATTGGCCCGTCAACCGTATCAACCTCAATCTCTGTGCCAAGTGCAGCGTCTACCATATCTACTTCTTCTTCACTTAAAATCAAATCGCCTTCACGAGTGAATTTTTTATGAGCTTTTACCCTAATTGATACATACAAATCGCCTTTTGGCCCATTAGCAATAGCCTCGCCGTGACCACTCAAACGAATTGTTGCCCCGTCATCAATTCCAGCCGGGACTTTAAGTTTTATGTGTTGATTATCTCGTTTAACACCTGAGCCTCGGCAAACTGTGCAGACTTTTTCTGGCACCTTACCAGTGCCTTTACAAGATTCGCATCTGGCAGCCTGCTGAATATTACCTAATACTGTTCTCATGACGCGGACAGTTTGACCGGCACCATCACAAGTTGGACAGGTTTTCATTTCATACCCAGGTTCAACAGTTGTACCTTTACAGTGGCTACAAGTGTCGTTTATGTCTAAATTTAGGTCTACTTCTGTTCCAAAAACAGCCTGCTCAAAGCTCAAATCTAGTTGCGTCTGGATATCATTACCCCGATTTTGTTGGCGACCGCGAGATTGTTGTCCGCCTCCAAAAAAACTTCCAAAAATATCACCAATATCACCAAAATCAAAGTTAATGTTTTGCCCCTGAAAGCCCTCAAAGCCCCCACCGAATGGGTTGCCACCTGCCGAGCCATCGCTAGCCGCACTACTACCAACACCAGCATGGCCAAACTGATCATAACGTTGGCGCTTTTTGCTGTCTTTTAAAACTTCATATGCCTCGTTGACCTCTTTAAATTTTACTTCATCACCACCTTTATCAGGGTGATGCTCTATTGCCTTTTTGCGAAAGGCCTTTTTAAGCTCGTCGTCACTAGCGCTCTTACCAACGCCTAAAACTTCGTAATAATCGCGTTTACTCATTTTTAATTTACTTTCTTTATATAAAGTTTCAAAACTAGTCTATTCATCTTTGGTATTTTAGCACTTTAATACTACGAGTGCCAACTAATCTGAGTTGAAACTTTTCTACGGAAAAATCCAAACGAACTAATATATATGTAAAATCATCGAACTTAAAATTATTAAGTACTAATTAATATTCTGATCGATATCTGTATTTTTGTCTTCTGGTTTTTTAGCGTTGTTGGTTGAGCTAGATTTTAATAATTTATAGATTGCAATTCCGTTAATGAACACAGCTAAAGCAATCATTGCAAAATAACTTAGGTTACGTAGCTGATAAATCACTGACCCCGTCGCAACATATAATCCCCAAAGCACCACAAACCTTTTATGAATAACTGATCCAATAATCATAAACATTACTTGTTCCAAGAGTAGCCACCAGCCATAAACTCCACCTGCATCCGATGCTATCGCTTGCCAAACTAATGGGATTGTTGAAACTGCCAGTGCTAAATAAATATAGTTATTGCTTTGTTCTCCATTTTTAAGCTGATAACGCCACCAGGCAAAGCCAGCAAACATTATTGCTGAAATATGTGTATATACTTGGATGTTGTGCACACCCTGTAAATACAAAAACCACATAAATGCTACTACTGTTACTCCAATGGATATTTCTTTATATCTTTGTAGAGAATTACGTTCATAATCAAATAACAGAACACCTGTTATCGCTAATCCAATAGGCATTGTCCAGTTTACATCTGTTGCGTACATTGCTAAAAACGGTGCGATCAGTGTTGTAGCAATGGAAATTTGCTTAAAATGATCTCCGTTGATTATATTTTTTGAATTTTCGTCACTAGAAGTCCTAACAGTTAAGTAACAACTTGTTGCTAAAACTGTACTAGCAATTGCAAATATTAATAGTAAATTCCCTGAGGTTGGCGGCCTAAGAACGCTCAATAAAACCATCTGAAATAATATTGGTTGCAAACTATTAATATCTGAATCTTTTTCAATTTTCCAAGCCAATATCATTACGACTAAGCACAATAAAACTAAAATAACAGTAGTTACAATTTGACTCTGGTTGCTAAATAATGAGGTTATTAATGCCACCACACCCGCAAGCACATAACCAAATACATACGACAAGCTAGATGTTTTTGCATATGAGGCAAGAGGTATATTCCCCGATGCAAACACAACACCTCTAGCTATTGCTCTTGAAATAATCAGCCCCGACATAACCATTAAGTATGCCCACGCATAAATGGTTGGGCTCCAAATATTCATAGTCGTTAAGCCCCCTAGTCCAACCGGCAGAATTAACCACATCGCAGTACTTAACCATCTATTTACTTCTGACTTAAATCTAAGAGCAAGGATAATGTTTAATGCTAATGCCATAATAATTGCTATCAATAGTACGGGGTCGTTCCAACTCCTCAACACAGATAAAGTTATTACCAATCCTGATGTTATTTCCCAATAATTTTTACTTGATTTGTCTATAAATGACAGGTAAAGCAAGATCAAACTTATGCCGGAAAGTGCAATCAGAGTTATTCCAGGAGTAGTCAAACAGGCGACTATTGATACTACGATAATTTGAAACAAAATTGCCAAACGACTCGTCCCTTTATTGGAGATGTTTTGCATAAAATGCGACACCAGACTGAAGAATCCCACGTGAAACGTAAGAAAAGCTAAGTTCAAGAATACTAAGTTGTTAGTTGACAGGCTTGGTTTTACTGCGAGAGTTCCGAAAAGTATTGGCATAACCACCCAAGATACTACTGCTAAAACATATGCGTCATCTCGCTTTTGCCACCACCAAACAAACAATGATTCAATTACTATAATTGCTAATACAAATACCATTGACATATAGTGGCCAGTTAACATCATCAATCCCAAAACACAGCTTGCCAGCATAATTGTGGCTATGTTTTTTATCAACTCTGATCCATTTTGCCATTTTGCAATAATAAAAATATGACCGATGGATAAGCCTACTAATGACAATCCGGTAGTTGTAATATTGTGATTTATGCCGTAAATCAAACTTGTTATTCCCGCCAGTAAGCTCAGATGCGTTATTAAGGCGGTTAATTTACGGTATTCATAGTCAGTAATTGAGCGCCAAGATTCAAGGCCATAAAATAAAGCTCCTAGCAACAGGGTTACCCCTAATTGCCAAAAACCCTGTGACGGCAATACAAACAATGACACAATCATTGCCAGGGGTACATATATATGACTACCCTGTTTTGAATACTCTTTAAAATCTGGCCAAATATTCTTCCATTCACTAATTGCTTGCAACATTAAACCAGTACCGATCATTATCCAGCCAAAGTAATACGCCGGCATACTTAGTACAGCGATACTAGACTCAAATGTAGAAAGTATCGTAAATATAAAAATGTAGCTGAGTAGGGGTTTTCTAACACTCACCAATGCATGGGCATACAGTGCAAGACACAGCAATGATGTTGCGAACCAAACAATATTTGCATTCACACCCTCTATAAAGTTAAAAGCCGCCACACCAACTAATGGCATAATAGCAACCCCTATGCCAACGTACGACAATCCTGCAACCTGGAGTACAGGCCGAGTTTTATATATCCAACTTCCAAATATATAAAATGCCAGCGCTGTGACTAATACGATTATGGTCCTTACCCAACCACTCACTCCACTGTATACAACAAATAAACCCATCGCAGCTACAAATAAAAATGCCCCAAAATATAACAAAATTGAAACACTATCAAGGTGACTAGTTTTTTCTATATGTTCAACTTCACGAGTATTGTTGTTAAAGCTATTAAGTGAGCTTGTTTGGGTATTTGTAGATTTATCTGATAAATATTCACTATCAATACTGCTCAAGCTACTTGACTCAGAGCCAACAACTTGTGTAACAGAAGTTTGAATAGACTGAGTTTCATTATCATAGTTATCAGAAAATTCATTTAAGTCATCAGCGTTAATAAATGATTGCGCTATGAGGTCAGAAATTATTTTTTGAATTAATTTTTTCTCGGCGCTTGAATTAGCGGCCTTTTTAAAGCTTAAAATATACCTAACCCAAACTTTGTCGCGTTGACGCAGTGCGGAATCTATAACTGTCTTATTATTGTTTCTGGTAAGGATGAGAATTATACAAAGTATAACTAAACCAAAAGTTAACATTTGATTCTAGTATACAGCCAATGTTTACTTAGCCAAATTTAAATTGCCTTAATTCGACTACAAACTCCACAATATATCTTGAACTTTTGGCCAAAGTTCATCGGTTATCACAAAACCAAGGCCAAGGGCGCGAATTGCCGCTTGTTCTTCTGGATCAAAAACCTCTTCAAGCTCTTGTCGAGCTTTAAAAACAATCGGCAATGGCTCGCCTTCATATCTATCTTCCCAAATCGGTTTTGGTTCAGATTCAGACATTAGTCTTCTTTTTTGTCGTCGACAACTTCACCCTCTTGGGCTTCATCGGCTTTTGACTTGTTGTCGCCGTCTTCACCTTCAGTTTCGGTAGGTGCTTCTTCTTTGGCAGCTTGTTCGTACATTTTTGCGCCTATTGGCATGATTTTGTCAGATAGTTCTTTGGCGGCAGATTCAATTGCGTCTTTATCGGCTTTATCGTCACTAGCAACTTTTTTGGCAGATTCTATTGCCTCGTCAAGCGTTTTAACATCTTCTTCAGCTAATTTATCTTTGTTGTCAGACTTCATCTTTTCGGCCTGGTAAATCGCACTATCGAGCTGATTTTTTGACTCTACGGCTTCTCGTTTTTTCTTATCTTCTTCAGCGTGAGCTTCGGCCTCTTTGGCTGCTTTTTCAACCTCTTCTTTATCTAAGTTACCGCTGTTTTGGATTGTGATAGACTGTTCTTTACCAGAACCCTTGTCTTTAGCTGTAACATTCAAAATACCATTAGCGTCAATATTAAAAGTAACTTCAATTTGAGGTACTCCACGCGGAGCTGACGGGATGCCATCAAGCACAAAACGGCCTAGAGACTTATTATCAGCAACCATACCACGTTCACCCTGGACAACATGAATTTCAACTTGTGGTTGATTATCTGCAGCTGTACTGAAGGTTTCGCTCTTGCTGGTTGGAATAGTTGTGTTACGCTCAATTAATTTTGTAGCTACTCCACCAAGTGTTTCGATGCCTAGGCTTAGAGGTGTTACGTCAAGCAATAACACATCTTTGACATCACCTTGCAACACACCACCTTGAATTGCAGCTCCAACGGCTACAACTTCATCTGGGTTTACGCCTTGCATTGGGTCTTTGCCAAAAATACTTTTAACCTTTTCAACAACTGCTGGCATTCGGGTCATACCACCAACCAAAATAACTTCATTGATATCGCTGGCTTTGAGTTTGGCGTCTTTTAAAGCCTTTTCGCATGGTATTGCAGTCTTGTTGATTAGTTCACCAACCAAGTCAATTAATTTTGCCCGAGTCAATTTATACTCAAAATGTTTAGGGCCATCAGCATCAGCCGTCAAGAACGGCAAATTAATATCAGCAACCTCTGTTGTAGATAGTTCTTTTTTAGCCTTCTCGGCCTCTTCTTTTAGTCGTTGCATAGCTGCTTTATCGCTTTTGACATCAATGCCAGACTCTTTCTTAAATTCATCGACAAAATGATTAACAATACGCATGTCAAAGTCTTCGCCACCCAAGTGAGTGTCGCCATTGGTGCTTAATACCTCAAACACACCATCACCAAGGTGCAAGATCGAAACATCAAATGTACCACCACCAAGGTCAAACACAGCAACCTTTTCTTCCTTGCCCTTTTTGTCAATACCATAGGCAAGGGCAGCAGCGGTTGGCTCGTTTATAATCCGCTTTACTTCTAGCCCCGCAATCTTACCAGCGTCTTTTGTTGCCTGACGCTGTGAATCATCAAAGTAAGCCGGAACAGTAATAACCGCTTCTGTAACTGGCTCGCCTAGAAAAGCCTCGGCATCAGCTTTAAGCTTACTTAAAATCATACCGCTAACTTCTTCTGGACTATACTCTTTGTCAGCCATTTTGACTTTTACGCCTGCTCCACTTTTTACAATTTCATATGGCATCAGGCCAATGTCTTTTTGAACTTCTTTATCTGAGAAATTTCGGCCAATTAAACGCTTTACTCCAAAAATAGTATTTTTAGGATTTGTTACGCGTTGTCTATTAGCCACCTGGCCAACTAAGCGTTCACCATTCTTATTAATTGCTACCACGCTTGGTGTGGTACGGTTGCCCTCGCTGTTAGCGATAATTTCTGCTTTTCCTGCCTGCATAACTGCCATGGCAGAATTTGTTGTTCCAAGATCTATCCCGATAATTTTACCCATAAAGTTTTCTCCTTATATCATTTTTAGTTAGCAAACCAAGTATTCGAGTGCTAATACAATTGTATCATATATAAATTAGCACTCAAGTGTCAAGAGTGCTAATTTATATTCTGTGATTCTTGTCTTGATTTTGTTATTTTTACTTGCATATATTTTGAAGATACTTCTATACCAACAGTTCCACCGACGCGCCAAGCAATTGATTTAGCCAGGTAATAGTGAATCTCGGGTTGCTCTTGTCGCCTCAAAACAGATAAATAACCCAATTCAATATCTTCACTGATATAATAATTTTCGCATTCTGCTTTTTAATAATTTAGTTTTAAAAAGTCGATTTCTTATCCGTGTAACCACCACAGCGCTCGATATATTGGTCTGTAATAAATCTGATAGATTCAGCTATGGTTGTCGCTTTACTTTTACCATTGCGTGGCGGATAACTTGGTTATCGATTTTAAAACCAGCTTGAAGTTCTTCGGTTACAACTTCAACATCCCCATCTCCATCTTCCATACCGATAGCTTCATGAAAATCTGGGTTAAACTGTTCTCCAACCGTTTTGATACGTTCCACACCAATATCTGCTAATGTTTTTTCAAATTGCTTAACTACTCCTCGGACACCTTTAATGTAATCGTTAGCCTCAAGTTCAGCCGGTACATGCTTTAGGGCTCGTTCAAAATTGTCAATTACCGGTAATAGTTCGGCAATTACCTGGCTCTTGACTAGGGTTTTTAAGCTGGATATTTGCTCTTCGTGGCGACGTCGAACATTGATAACATCAGCACGTTCACGTTGCAAAGCATCAGTTAAATCAGCAATTTGTTGCTCCAGTACTTCTAAGTCATCGTTTTTTTGTTTTTTAGACATACATACTCTCCTCTAATGTTTTACCTGCTCGGCGAACTAATATCATAACATCACGGTAGCTTTGGCGAGTAGGGCCGAGCACACCAATATAACTACGGTCAGAAAATGGGCTACGAAAACGGCTTACAATTAAAGTACAGCCGGCACTTCGACCAATTGGGTTTTCTTGACCAATATAAACACTTAGTGGCTCGTTGGGAGCAGCCTCGTACAGCCAAGGTTCGAGATTATCCAAAAGTCGCGCCACCTCACGCACCTGACCACCATTGATAAACTCTGGCTGGCCAAATAAGTTTGACAGTCCGCTCATGTACAACTGGTCTCCAATTGTAGCCAAGCCTAAATTATGCGTTAGTTCAACTAAAGTATCGACGGTGTTCCTGATAGCTCGCTCCGGTACACCACCTTGAACAGCCCTGGTGGCTAGTGCTTTTTCTGCCCTTTTTTGATTAGCTGGGGCTTCTGTTTCAGCCAAATTATTTACATAAAAGCGGTAACCTTTGTCGGTTGGTATACGCCCGGCACTTGTATGGGGTTGAGTTATGTAACCATGTTTTTCAAGTTCTGCCATCTCTGCTCGCACAGTTGCAGACGATACTTTAAAAACTTTAGACAATAAACTAGAGCCCACTGGGCTTGCTACCTCAGCATATTGCTCTACGATTGCTTGCAAAATTTTCTGTTGCCTACCTGTCATTTATAACCTTTTCTAGTTTAATATTGTACTCTTTTGGCACTTTATGGTCAAGAGTGCTAATCTTTACTACTGACGACATGTATTGTATAATTTTTTTATGGAAGCTTCGGCAGATTTAACTCAAAAATTACTTGATTGGTTGGGTACTGGGTCAATAAATATATTTGGTCGACCATTTTCTGGCAAGGATACTCAAGCAAAATTGTTGTCCGAGTTTTTTAATGCATCAATCATTGGTGGTGGCGATATTATCCGTAAATCTGGTGACGCCACAATGACAAGCCACATCGGTACCGGCCAACTTACACCACAAAATGATTACTTAGCGTTAATTTTGCCCTATCTTAATAAACAGGAATTTAAAAATAGACCCTTAATATTAAGTTCACTTGGTAGATGGCACGGTGAAGAAGATTCGATCATGCAATCTTCTAAAGATTCAAACCACCCAATTAAAGCAGTAATTAATTTAGAAATAGACGAGGCTATGGTGTTTGAGCGCTGGGAAGCCGCTAAACAACTTAGTGACAGGGGTGACAGAAATGATGATAATTCAGATTCAATTACAACTCGCTTAAAGGAGTATAAAAATAAAACTCTGCCAGTATTAGACTATTACAACAAGCGAGGGTTATTAATTAATATCAACGGCAACCAAGATCGCTCCCGGGTCACCAAAGCTATAACTAAAGCCTTAATCCAAAAAATAAAATACTAAGGAGTATACTAAAAATATGCAGAAAGCCCCAAATTTCAAACTCCAAGATCAGAATGGTAATTATAAAACACTTAATGATTATGCTGGGAAATGGCTGGTACTATATTTCTACCCTAAAGACGATACTCCTGGATGCACTACAGAAGCCTGTAATTTTAGAGATGAACGTGATGCAATTGCCGAATTTGGCAATGCAGAAATAATTGGCATTAGCAAAGATTCTGTTAAAAAACACGCCAACTTTGTTAAGAAGCACAATCTTAACTTTACATTATTAAGTGACCCTACTCATGGCATAATAGAAGCTTACGGTGCTTGGGGGCTTAAAAAATTTATGGGGCGTGAGTTTATTGGAATTCACCGTAATACATACATTATCGACCCTAGTGGCAATATCGTTAAAGAATTTAATAACGTAGACCCAAAAAAGCACGCATCAGAAATCATTGCCGTGTTAAAAAACTTCCAAAATATTTAGGTTAGTAGTTTTTTCAGTGCTACTTACCATACCCTCCTAATAGTATACTCAAATCTCTTCCTGTTACCTGACCATCGCCTGTACAATCACCATTTGTGTTTGGTGTTACTGTTTTACGCCAATTGATTAATATGATGCCTAGGTCTTTCATGTTTATTACATTGGCTTCTGCTGATGGGGTTTTAACAAAATCACATTGTTTTGTTGGTAGCGGAGTTGAGGTGACTGTAATTGTCGCGGTTTTTGGATCTGAATTTATGTTTAAGGTGTCGACTGCTGTGGCTTCAATAGTATGACTACCGGCTGAAAGTGTAACGGTTGCGTTGTAGGGGGCTGTGGTTATTGGGTTACCTACTTGTTGTCCATCAAGTTTTATGATGACATGTTTAACAGCTACATTGTCTGAGGCTGTGGTTTTGATTGTGTATTGGCCTTCTGGTATGGAGGCACCATTTATGGGATCTGTTAAGTTTACTACAGGCTTCGTGGTGTCAGGTATGGTGTTAGCTATTGTTATAGTTACTTCACTACTCATTGATTCAAATACAGCTGTAGTGGCTTTCGCAGTGACTTTATGTGTACCGTTAGTATACTTAGTTGTATCTAGTTGGTAGGTATAGGGAGCTTGGTTGTCTGCTGGGGTAAGGGGTTGGTTGTCAATATAGAATTGAACTGATGTGATGGGGCTTTCATTATCTGTAGCTGTAGCACTCAGAGTAGCCGAACCAACGAGTGAACCAGTTGGTGGGGTGACGGTGACTGTTGGGGGGGTGGTGTCAGGGATGGGAGTGGAAGTTCCATATGAAGCTGAAAGCCATTTGCAGTAATTTTTAGATGTTGTACCATCTGCACATTGAACAGTAGGAGGCTCTACAACATATAAATTACTTCTATTAATTAACCCTTTTAACAAATCATTACCCCCTAAATCCGGCCCCAGAGCCAAACTCTTCCATTTTGCCGCATTATCTGGGTTAACCCCACCAACCATTTGAACATCTGGCCTAGAACCATTAGTATCAACAACAATCATCCCATAATCCCTGATAGCTCTAGCAAAAATTTTAGCTGTTTCGGCACGACGTGGATTATTTTGTAAATCGCTTCTAGAAGCAACCCATGCATCAATTTGTTCGTATGTTAAGTTAATTGAAAAACGCATTCCTTCGGGTATACGTCGATTCAATGTATACGTCGATTTAAAAGGTTCACTCATATAATTTGATTCGACAGTAAGTCCACCGTGCTCAAATTTACTAGCTGGTGCCAAAGCGGTGCCACATGAATTACCCTCCGCATTTGTGCCTAGCTGTTGCGATGTACAAATTGGTCCAAATGAAGTATTTGGTATAGAAATACCTAAGGCATGCCTAATCTCTCCGGCTAAAACTTCATCAGGTGTTGTTAATGTTGCATAATATGACAAACCTACGCCTCTTTCGCTAACATAACCTTCGTGAGTTCTGTAATCTATAATATTTCCGTCGTGACCTCTACCAATCTTGATTGACATTCCACATACTCTACCACCACTGTACAGCATACAGCCTCCAGCATTGTAACCCCATATTGTATAAATTCTACCTTCTGTAATACCTGGTCTATCGTCTATAATAATTATTTCATTATCACCACCCATGCCCGTCTTCCAATTAGAATTCCACGGAATCTTTGCTTCCGGCAAGTTACTCTCATAACCCGGTCTTGCTATGTTTGGAGTACTATTGTATTTTATTCCATCTAGATTTGATGGTTCAGACGCCCCACTTGCAGTAATCATTACCTGCTTTTCAGATGTTGCTTTACTTGCCAGATAAACTTCACGCGTAAACAAATTGGCTAACCCATCTGGGTCAAAAAGTGTTGGATTTTCAGGGAACCCAGGGCTAACACCAATTATTCCATCATATTGGTCAAGAGTATTTACGCCATCATTCATATGAGCCCAATCAATAAACCTATTGGCATAATCTGATGACTTTGAATATTTCGCCAGATTACATACAGGCTGATTCCAAACTGCTTGTCCAAAAGGTACCAGATAGTTGTATGGTGTTACTGTTGCTCCGCATGATGCGTTAGCAGTAGGTGAGCTTGGAGTTGCTGCATTGCCAAAACTCAAAACCCAAGCACCAATTGATGCAAATAATAAAATAGCAACTAATCCAAAAAATCTTCTGCGTTTTGTAACCGTAATTTTTGATTTTTTCATTGCTGATTTTTTATGTATCTGACCTCTGCAACGTTTCATATTATTAACCTTAATAGCATAAGTACTTAGTTAGTACTATACCAATAATATTAATTTAGGTAAAACTAGTCTCTTTTTAATAACACCGTGAAGGCCTCGGCCGGGATGTCAACTTGACCAAATCGCTTCATTCGAGCTTTGCCTTTTTTTTGCTTTTCTAGTAGTTTACGACGCCTAGTCACGTCACCACCATACAATTTTTGAGTAACATCTTTGCGGAACGAACTTACATCTTCTCTGGCAATAAATTTACCACCTACACCAGCTTGCAAAGCAACTTTAAATTGTTGTCGTGGTATAACCTCTTTGAGCTTAGCTACCACCTCACGACCTAAACTTTGCGCTTCAGAACGGTGAACCATAACAGACAACGCTTCTACCATGTCGCCAGCTACATAAAAATCTACTTTGACTAAATCTTGAGTGCGATAATTAGCCAATTCATAATTAAATGAGCCGTAACCACTAGTGACGGTTTTGAGCTGATCATAAAAATCGGTTAGCAAGTTAGCCAGAGGCGCCTCGAATGTCATTACCGCTAGTTCATCTACATATGATACATTTTTTTGTATTCCCCGCTTGCTTGACACCAGTTGAATTACCGCCCCGACATATTGCTGTGGCACCACAACTTCACCATTTATCCAAGGCTCTTTTATCTCAAGTATTTTTGAAACATCGGGCAAGTCTGAGGCTGAGCGAATATCAAGCTCCTCGTTACCGGTCAAAACTACATGATAATCAGTTGAGGGATTGGTAATAATCAAATCTAAATTATACTCGCGCTCGAGTCTCTCTTTAATAATCTCCATGTGTAGCAAGCCCAGAAAGCCAATCCGCATGCCAAAACCAAGTACTGGTGAATTTTCTGGACTAAATTGTAATGCGGAATCACTCAAAGATAACTTGTCTATCGCATCTTTTAGTACATTGTAATATTCATTGCTAGTCGGGAAGAAACCAGCATAAACAAACGGCTTAACATCTTTATAGCCTGGTAATGGTTGCTGGGCTGGTGCTTTATTTAGCGTAATTGTATCACCAACTTTGGCCTCGCGCGTGCTTTTTAAGTTTGTGACAATATAGCCAATTTCACCAGTATCAATTTTTGGTAGTGCCGACATTTCTGGCTTTAATGCCCCAACTTCTAAGGCAATTCCATGCGCATCGGTGGCCATCATAACTATGTCGTCAGTTTTTTTTATCGAGCCGTCAATCAACCGCACATACAAAATTACTCCTCGGTAATCATCATAATAACTGTCAAATATTAAAGCCCTAGCAGCATCAGATGGATTACCTTGCGGTGCCGGGACTTGATTAACCACTGTATCTAATACTACTGGCACACCATCGCCTGTTTTGGCAGAAATGTGCATAATGTCTTCTTTTTTACAGCCTAGCAAAGAAATGACTTCGGCACTAACGCGGTCAACATCAGCCGCCGGCAAATCAATCTTATTTAGAACCGGGATGATGGTAAGGTCAGCTGCCATTGCTAAATACACATTAGCCAGAGTCTGCGCTTGAATCCCTTGAGTAGCATCAACCACCAAAATAGCTCCCTCGCAAGCCTCTAAACTACGTGATACTTCGTAGCTAAAATCAACATGGCCGGGCGTATCAATTAAATTTAGTTGATAACCCTTATAATCCATGCGCACAGGTTGCAGTTTTATGGTTATACCTTTTTCGCGCTCGAGATCCATGCGGTCAAGTAGTTGTGCCTTCATGTCGCGTTTTTGTACAGTGCCAGTTAGTTCTAGCAAACGATCAGCCAAAGTCGACTTACCGTGATCAATGTGGGCAATAATACAAAAGTTTCGAATTTTATCTTGCATATTCAGAACATCAGTATAACAGAGGTGGCGAGCTTATACCAATTATACTGTTAAATCTTAATCGGTTTTAGAATAATTTCTTTAGCTTTGGCAACGACAATCTTAGCTTGGTCCAAACCAAAAATGAACGATACAGTCAAGTGCGTCAAAAAAGTTACACTTGCAATAATAATTAGTTTACTACCGAGTTCTACAATACCTTTATCATCAATATTGAGCGGCAAAAATGAAACAGAAATAAATGCCGCTACCACACTAAACCCAGCAACTGGTATGAGTTTGCCAATATTAGACCAAAAATACCCACCAAAAATTTTTCTATCTTTAATCATCATAATTATCATTAAAATTCCCACCTCACTCAAAGCTACGATTGACTGTGCTAGTGCCAACCCCGCCACTCCATAAGAATCTGACTTGGCTAATGTAAATGCTAAGTAGATGTTTAGTGCAATCGCAAAAATAGAAACATAAAGTGGCGTCAACGTATCTTTATTGGCATAAAAATAGCGTGACAACATCGAGTAAATAATGCGGCCGACAATTGCCGCAATCAAATAGCCAAAGATAAGCGCTACTTCTGGTGCAACATCACCAAAAATAATACGCGCTAAATAACCACGGGCAAAATAGCCAACTATCGCCACAGGCGTCACCAGCCATAACATAGTTAACAGCACCTTTATAAAATCTCGCCTAAATAAATCCGGCCTGTTTTGTGACAAACGTTCGATTAAACGCGGGAACGCAGCCGTCGCTATTGAGTTACCAATTAACATAATTGGCACATTATGGAGCGTTGTTGCATAAGTATAATAACTAACCGGCCCGACACCCAGTGCTTGCGCCCGGTTGACCTCTACAACACTATTCACTTGATCAATTCCTTGGTCTAACGAGCGTGCTGGCAACTGCCGAAGCACAAATCTAAAGTCCGGGTTCTTCCAGTGAATTTTAGGTGAGTATTTAAAGCCTAGCCCTGTCATACCAAGTAACGAAACAAGCATTTGCAATACTCCACCAATTAATGCGCCTACCCCTAGACCAATAACACCCAAATTATCTTTAAACAAAAACACCGAGGTTATGATTGCCAAGTTCCAAAATAATGACGATATAGCATAAAAGAAAAACCTGCCATAAGTTTGCTGTAATGAAGTAACAATACCACCGACAGCAAAAAACAACGGGTTAAGTGCCAATAATTGCATAATTGTTACCGATTCTTGGAGGTTTTCTGGTGGTAAATTTGGCGCTAATGCATGCATCAAAGGTTTAGCAAAAACAAAAATTACTACAGACACACCAAACATAGCAATCATAGTAACGTTTAGTAAGCTGTTTGTGATATCTTGCACGGCTTTTTTATTGCCAGCCGCAATTTTATCCGATAATACCGGCATATATGCAACCCCAAGCGCACCAGCGGCAATTGTAAAATAAAAAAAGTCGGGTATTACAAATGCTGCAAAAAAAGCATCCGAAGCACCCGGGTCCAGAGTTGTAAAATTAGTTGCAATCAAACGATTGCGCATGAAGCCCAAACCTTGACCAATCATTGCCACAACGATTAGCAATGTAGCAGCACCGCCAAGTGAAACTTTTTTGTTAGCACGTTTTAATATTCTATTCATAATGCACTAATCTTGTACCTTACTCAATGTCAAAAATATAATATACTCAAAATAAATTTTGAAGCTACATTGTGGTTTAATTTTAGTGTTTTGGTTTGCGAAAACATACATTCACATCTAATTATAAGATGACATCGGCAATCAGGCTAGTCAAATTTGAACTTTTTAATATAAAGCGGCTGAATGTGGCATATGTGCACCTTCCAGTATCTCGTGAACTTCATCTGCCTCAACCGTTTCTTTTAATAGCAGAGCTTGTTTAAGCTCTTCCAACTTGTGTTTGTTAGCTTTTATTACTTCTCGAGCACGGTGTGCAGCCTCAGTAATAAGATTTTCAACCTCTTCGTCAATCTGCTTAGCTGTCTCGTCAGAATAATCACGCTCATGGACTAATTTATCAAGCATCATGCCGTCTTCTACATGGAATACTTGGTTACGCAATTTTTTACCCATTCCTTGGTTTATTACCATATCTCGTGCAAGTTCGGCAGCTTTCTGCAAATCATTACCAGCACCAGTAGTGACCCTATCAGCTCCGTAAACAACCTCTTCGGCAATACGCCCACCAAGCGCACGTGCCAAAACATCTTTAAACTCAATAATACTGTGGTAACTTTTGTCTTCTGGCGGAATAAACCACGTCACACCGCCCGTACCACCGCGAGGAATAATTGTAACTTTGTGCACCATGTCGCTATCTGGTAATATATGCCCGACAATTGCGTGACCCGCTTCATGATAGGCAGTTAACTCTTTTTCTTTTTCGTTCATGATTTTGCTTTTACGCTCAGGCCCAATTGCAACCTTTTCAAATGCCGAGGTCACATCACTTTGTGTAATCTCTTTGCGGTCATGCCTAGCGGCAATAATAGCTGCTTCGTTTGCGATATTTGACAAATCAGCACCAGACGAACCAGCTGTCTTGGCCGCTAGAGCATCAAGATCAACATTGTTAGCCATTGGTTTTTTAGCAAAGTGCACCTTTAATATTTCTTCTCTGTCTTTACGGTCTGGTAAACCAATATTCACCCGGCGGTCAAAACGGCCAGGGCGTAAAAGGGCAGGGTCTAGTACATCAGCGCGGTTAGTTGCAGCCAAGATAATCACATTTTGCCCCTGCTCAAATCCATCCATTTCAACTAATATTTGGTTGAGGGTTTGCTCGCGTTCATCATGGCCACCACCCATTCCGCTACCCCGCTTACGGCCAACGGCGTCAATTTCATCAACAAAAATAATACATGGAGCATTCTTTTTAGCTTTGGCAAACAAATCACGGACACGTGATGCACCAACACCAACAAACATTTCAACAAATTCTGAACCAGATATACTAAAGAATGGGACATTAGCTTCACCAGCGACCGCCCGTGCAAGCATAGTCTTTCCCGTACCGGGAGGTCCCACCAAAAGCACGCCCTTAGGAATCTTTGCCCCGACAGATTCAAACTTTTTAGGAAACTTCAAAAACTCTACTACCTCTTCAAGATCTTGCTTAGCCTCTTCTGTACCAGCAATATTTTTAAAGACAACTTTGTCTTTTTCGTTACCATAAAGCCGGGCTTTGCTTTTACCAAAACTCATCGCTTGGTTGCCCTGCCCTTGGGCGCTCCTTAGCATAAAGAATAAAACTCCCGTTATGATGATGACAGGCAACAAAGAAATACCAACATTGGTCCACATACTTCCGCTATTTGACTCTGGCTTAACTTCAACTGTGGTTTTCCCTTGCTCTAAGCCTTGTTCATAGATACTTGACCCGGGCTCTTTGCGTGATTGAACAGTCGGTTTATCGTCACCTTTTTTAGTAACTTCAAGTTCGTTACCAGTAACTGTAATATAAGATACTTCACCATTATTGGCTTGGCTAACTACATCAGATAATGGCACTTCTTTGAGTTGACTTGGCTGATTATAGGCTGCGTAAATAATCAATACAAATAGTATTATTAATGCAATAAAACCGACGCTTTTAAAGCCTTTATTACGGTTATAGTCTTTATTTTTTCCCTTCGGCTTAAATACAGTTTTGCTCATATACTAGCAACATTATACAGATTCAACTTCTTTGTGGCCATACTTTAATGCGGGAATGGCAAAAATTGCTATTAATTTGGGATGTTAAACAATTATAAAATATAGTTTTATAATTTTGTGTCTTTTGTTAAAGCTACTTGGTAGGGCTTTTGGGATTACTTTAAACCCAACAACCAATACTTCCCTAGCCCGGTATTAGGACTAGCTGTAGTTAGGGTGGCTAGGCCTACTGGGTCGGTTATCTTACCTAAGGTTGGGTCAAGATCTAGGTCTCCGTTGTCAGTAATGGTATAGCTTAGGGATAGGGCTGGTTGGTTATCTATGGTGGTTTGGGTAATGGTAGCGTTTTCTATGTTGAAGTAGGAGTTGTTGTTGGGGTTGTACTTACGAGCTACTACATCTTGTGGTTTTAGGTTAGTGATATAGGTTAGGTTGACTGTGTTATTTTGGTTGGGAGTATCAAAACAGAACTGGACTAAACCAAGGGGATAGTTAAAGCTAGCATCTTTAATGGATTGGGTAGCTTCATTTAGGCCGGAAGAACAAGTTATGGTAGTACCAGTTGGGGTGGTGATGGTGACTGGAGTGGTTGTGGTGCCGTCAGGGTTGGTAGGAACATCGACAGAAATCGAGTTGGCAGACTGTTCGTCGCAACTACCATTTGTTGAGTAAGTTACATCTGCACCAAATTTGTTGAGTGTTACTGTGTCTGTCTTGCCTGATTGTGGGCTTGGGCTGAACTGATCCGCTTCCCATCTTCCATCTTCTTCATCCCATATCCAATGAGTTGGAATTTTATCATAGTCATTGCTAAATCGATCAGGACCATAACTGTCCTGTTGCAGCAGAACACCTATCTTCCATGATGCGAGTTGTGTACGTGTTGGTAGAGTAGTTGGGGTTATTATGACCGACCTTTCACTGTTAACGGCTGGCTGATTGTACGCACCAACGACCACAGTATTGCCAGTTCCAGGCACCATAACTACTGGCCCCGAGGCTACACCAGGAATACGATTTGTGCCATTATAGATCGACAGGCCGAAGTCTGTTCCTGTTTGTTCACCCCCCAAGTCCTCATCTACACTTCCAATCTCCGAGTTTGGAGCAGTTATATTTGGATCAGTACCTTGGGGTAAATGCGGGTATTGACTCCAAGTAGTATAAGCATCGTTATCGAAATCGCTGTCTTCTGTTGGTGTAAAATTAAGCACTGACTTAACGCTACAGATTGTGGCATCAACTGGTATCTGACTCATATTGGTTAACTGGTACAGGCCAGCATATGTTGCACTGTTCTGAGCATCAGATTCAATCACAGGGTTGGCAAACAAACCTAACGGTGATACTGCTGAACCCATACCTGCGTGAGTGTCCATGTTTAGACCATTGTAATGACAAAGAGTACTGTATAGTCCGCTTAGCTGATTGTATGTGTCCCAGTCATGTGCCTCTTGAGCGGCATCTTTAGCCTGTAGTATATCGGAAAATATTGCGCACTCATGGCTTTCATCAAACACATCCTCGGGAGATCCGCTAGCTGGTAAGTGCACTGTTTGGATTGATGCAGCTTGAGCTAGGTTTGGCATCAGTAACACCAAAAGTAATGACAATGTAGCCGAAAGTACGGTTGATTGTTTGATAAAAGTCTTGATTCTCATTATTAAATCACTCCTGTTTCTTGATTTTGACGTGTACTCTTTTTCATTAATAAACACCTCACGTCAATAGTTGTTATGCTTTAATTTTACCCCCCCTTGTACGGTGCAATAGTAAATTACACATTCATCAATTCGACAAATAGCAAAACTAGTATTTAAGGTTTTTTAATAATAATGTCTTTTTTGGAGTACAGTGCGTAAGTGCCGTTTTTGATTGAAGTTTTTTTACCGGCTACGTACGTTTTGGCGTCAATCACGATTTTTTCAATCATTACACTATCAAAATCGGCCACACCATTACGTCTTAACCAGTGAGCAATGAGTTCTTTAGCAAGCGTATGAGGCAACATAACTACCATATGGCGATTAAGCGTATTATTTGTTCCGATAAACTTATCTAGAATTGCATCTACTTCTGTATTCATGCGTGACGATTGTTGTTGCAACTTTAATAAATGCTCTTTTTGTGTAGGTAATAATTTTGGCACTATGTATAACCTCACCCAGTTGCGCAGATAGTCTGGGTTTCTATTTGTAGAATCTTCATGCCAGGTTAATTTATGACTAATTGCGTATTGTTTAATGTCAGATTTTGCTATATCAATCATGGGTCTTACAATATCGCCACTCCGGAGAGAGCTAAGCCCCTTGCGCCCTGTGCCGCGTAGCAAGTTTAAAATAATTGTTTCCAGGACGTCGTCTTGATGGTGAGCGGTTATCAGTGCTTTGGCTTGATGTTTTTGTAGAGCCTTATGCAAAAACTCATAGCGGGCTTTCCGGGCAATGGCTTCACTAGCCTTTTTGCCAAGCCGACCATTTGCATACTCAAAAGGATATTTATATTTTTCTGATAAAGCCTGAACAAACACACGATCATTTCTAGAATCATCTCTAATGCCATGGTCAAAATGGGCAACAATTAGTTCTACGCTCTTTTTTTGACTTAAAATATCAAGTAACACTACCGAATCAACGCCACCAGACACAGCAATTACATACTTGCCTGGTCTTAGTTTCTGTAACTTCATCTGGATTATTATATAATACTTATATGACCCATTTATATTTTGTACGCCACGGATTAAGCCAACTAAACACAGAACAACGAGTAGCTGGCACTACGGACACCCCATTAACTAAAACCGGTAAGGAACAAGCCAAATCAACTGGCAATGACGCAAAGAGCCTCGGCATTGAACATATAATTGCCTCACCTTTATCTCGTGCATATGACACAGCTAAAATTATCGCCAAAGAAATTGGCTACCCAATTAATAAAATTGAGGTTAACCCTCTATTTATTGAGCGTCATTTTGGCAGCATGGAAGGACAACCATACGCACCGGATGTTAATTACGACGGAATTGCCGATGCCGAAAGACGAGATGTATTTTTAGCTCGTGCCAACTTAGCAATAACTTATCTGCACACATTACCGTATAGCAAAGTCCTGGTAGTCAGTCATGGTGCGACGGGCCGAGCATTACGCCACCACTTGAATCCAGATAAGCCCTTTGACTTTCCAGAAAGATTTGCCAATGCAGAACTCGTTGAATGGATTATTACTTAATATTTAAGCCAAAAGTTCTGATAGTGCATTGAGATATTGTAAAATCAAACCATCGAGCAGGGGCAGATTCATCAGCAACTTTACCATCTTTGATCACACTGATTGGTTGTTCTAGCCCAGTTAACACTCGGAATATAATCCTTGGGCTATATGAGCTTTCACTTTGCTGGCCTGCTAACGTAGTAATCGATTTAATGTTATTACTCGGCATAATTACTGTATATATTTCATCATCCCAACTATGCCCAAAAACTGCCAACAAATCTTTATAAGCATTCGTATTCCTAGCCATTTGTTTTGGGAATGTCAATTCTGTAATTGGAGCGTTTTTTATTTCGCCTGCTAATTCTTGAAGTTTGCTGTCTAAATTCTGTTTCTCTACACCAATGAGTCGCGGATGCAACTTTGTCTGAGAAAGGTAGTTTGCAGATTCTGATATGGACATGCATAAACGATTTGTATCAGAAAACTCAATTAGTTCTATTTTGCCTGCTACTTCAACAGCCGTAGTCTCTATTGCATTTGGGTATAAAAAAGAGCCGTCAATCGGCTCAAGCGCTTCGTATTGATCTAGTAATACCATACTAGGATTCAATTATCACATACGTTTATTTAAATGCATATTGTGTAATAATCAACGTGGTGTCGGTGGTGGGGATCGAACCTACGACCTCAGGCTTATGAGTCCTGCG
>CAZSVQ010000010.1:0-25823 GCA_964610345.1 uncultured Candidatus Saccharibacteria bacterium
CCTGCAACCTGAATTACTTTTAAATTGAGTTTTGAGTCTGTAATTATAATTTCTGTTTTCTCATTTTGAAAACTAGCCTTAAGTGAATTAGCTGGTATGTATGTGCCGTTACTGTGCTTAATGAGGGTAACAGTGCCTTTATAAGGTATCCGATTATAGTGTACATTAAATACGTGCATAAAGATTGACACCACAAATACTGTATCTCCAATGCCTTCTGTGAGAGTATGAATTGAGCCTTTAAAGGGTTTATTGCCTTTATGTAAAATGATTTGCTTTTTATTATAACGTTGAGCTGTAATTACTTTGCCGTCTGCTGGTGCAAATATGGCGTCTATTTTTGGAGTTTGGCGGTTGGGATTGCGCGAGACATATTTAAATAATGCAATTAAAAACAAAGCCACAGCTAATACTAAATACGACATAGTGTTTATTATATAGGTTTATTCGTAGCGGAGGGCTTCAATTGGGTCGAGTTTGCTGGCACGGCGAGACGGTAAAGCGCCAGCCATAAAGGATATAAACATAATCAGTAGTATAATGCCAATCATCGGTAGGGCGGGGAATGAAAACAGCTCAAGACCAGCAAAATCTTTAAATAAAGTTTCAGACGCAATTTTGCTACCTATCCGGCCAAGGATATTGGCAACACCAAGCGCAATCAAGGCTCCCCAAAAACCGATGGAGATTGCCTCAAAACTGAACAAGGCAAATATTTTAGATTTGCTCATGCCGAGAGCCTTCATTAAGCCAATTTCTTTGGTGCGTTCTTGTACAGCCATCATTAGGGTATTGATAATCCCAAAAGTAGCGGCGATTAACGCAATACCGGCAAAGATATTCAAAAAGGTAGTTATGGCGTCGATAATGCTAGTTATTATTCCTAAAATATCATCCAAGGTTGTCGCACTAAAGCCTTGTTTTTTTAGGTCATCTTGCAAGGCTTTGATTTGTTGATCGTTTTTAGATTTGTCAAACCGAGCATTTGCAATTGGATATTTGTTTCTTTGGCTATCTGGAATACCTGCGTAGGCCTTTTCAAATGCTGTTTTCATGAAAGAAACGTTGCTTGTTATTTGGCTGCCATTAATTATGCTAGCTTCTTGAACGCCAACAATTTTTGCGTCCATAGTAAATATTTGTTCTTGGGCATCTTTAAAGCCAAAAGTTGCAGTTTTTCCCACGGCATCTTGATTATCTTTAAAGCCTAGGGCGCTAACAAGTTCTTTAGGAATAGTGACCTCATGTTGTCCAGAGTCGACATCGACAAGCCGGCCAGCAATTAGTGGTTGATTTACTCCATCTGCAGTTTGAGATAAATTGGCAAGGAATTTCTTGTCATTAGTTGTAATAAATTGAGCTTGAATTCCATATACAGGTGTAACTTCTAAGATACCACTAGTATTTCTGATCTTTTCAATATCAGCATCGGTAAGCATTGGTTGTGAAAATTGGTTTTGTGGTTTAGCATTTGGGTCGTATTCTTTTGGAGCAGAAGATGAGCTTATTGGGTTATTTTCATTTTGTATGCGCACAATCAAAATATCTTTGGCGCCAACAGAATTAACTTGTTCGTCAACGTATGACTCTAATCCTGCGCCAACCCCCGTGGTCAGCATTAGGGTAAGTGCGCCAATAAATACAGCCGAAACAGTTAAGAACGTCCGAAGTTTACTTTTTTTGAGGTTGCTATTGGCGGTTCTAACTACATCCCAAAGTCGCATTATTTGCCTTCTTTCTGTATTTTGCCATCTTTGATATAAATCTGGCGTTTGCATTTTTTAGCCAAATCATCGTCGTGAGTGACAATAATTAGGGTAATGCCAAGTTCTTTGTTGAGATTAAAAAGAATTTCTTCAACCTGAGCACCAGTTACACTATCTAGATTACCGGTTGGTTCATCAGCAAAGATAACGTCTGGTTTGGTGATTAACGCGCGGGCAATACAAACCCGTTGTTTTTGCCCACCGCTTAAATCACGTGCACGATTTTTAGCTTTGTCGGCCAGATCAACTTGTTTAAGTATTTCCAAAGCATGGCGACGCCTTTCGCGCATACCTACGCCAGCAATCTTAAGGGGTAGGGAAACATTATCAAGTACTGTATCGTTGGCGTTCATAAAAAATTGCTGAAATACAAAACCAAATCGTTCGTTGCGCAGAGTATCAAGCTCTCTGGTTTTGAGCTTATTCAAGTTTTTGCCCTCAAACAAAAATGTACCGCTGGTTGGTTTGTCTAGGCAAGCGAGAATGTGCATTAAAGTAGATTTACCTGAGCCACTTTTGCCAATAATCGCCAAACTGTCGCCCTTGCTAATATCAAGCGTTATGCCACGCAGGGCTTTAAAGATGTTTTCTTTCTTGCCATAAGTTTTGGTAAGATCTTTGATTGAAACTAGTGTTTGAGGGTCATTCTTCGGCATATTTATACTTTTCTTGCTTATTAACATTGAGCTAAATAATGTCTACTAGACTCTACATTAGCAGACTGAAAGTTAACTGAGAACAACCTCATAAAGGCTTTTCTTTTAAGCCCAGCAAATACCCAATATAACTAGAAATTAAATGCAAAGTGAACCATATAAGAAGGATTGATAGGTTGTATAGAGGTGGTAGGGTGACTAATAAAGAGCTAAGTAATATACCACCTAGAATGTAGTCAATCTGATCGAACGGGAACCAAGCCTCACCCGATGGTACATTTGCCTGGCGTTTAAAAAAGCTTTCAACTGCATCACCGGCTAGTGCACCAACACCCAATAGTAAACCTAGCAAGGGGCTAATGGTTGAATAGTCTACGAGAGTAATTTGATCTTGGAGCCATTCGTTATTTATATATAAATATTTTTGTAATAGAATTGTTAATATTGCAGTAAAAACTCCAAAACATAACCCACGCCATGTTTTATTGTTGCCTAAGATTCGTTTGCCACGATATGATTTACCAAAATCAATCGGGGTCTTCCACTTATTTAGATAAGGTATTTTATTGGCAAAAACAGGGGCTGCGTTTGCTAGTCCTGCTGGCGCAAAAAACCACAATGCAAATGCGATAACTTCAATCACCTTTAAACCTTTTACGTATTCGGTTAGCCTTAGGATATAACAGTGTTTTGAGGGGCGGACGGTTCATAGTTAGATGGGCGGTGTGGAGCTGTTTGACTAAATTTTTGGCAGTTGGCTTTTCGGTAATCTGTGAGAAGGTAACGGCCAGGCCTTTGATACCATGGGCATCACTACTGGCTGCACCCGGTTTATTGTTAAGACGAGCAACAGTGGTGGCCTGGGGTCCTTTATTTTGAAAAACCGCCCGTCCGTTAAAAACTTCGATAATATCTACATAATGCATAATTTGTTCAAGGTTGGTTTTGGAGAGGCCTTTCCTGACAGTTTCAAAAGGGTGAGGGATATACACTAACCCACCTTGTTCTTTAATTGCCCTGACAGTTTCTAGCGCGGACATGCCACCAGGAATTTTATCTGTTAGGAATAAACCGATAATCTCACCTTCGTAAGCAGTGATTTCTTCGCCAATAATTACTGCATTACCGAACGATTTTTTTAGTTCAATAGCTTGTTCGATTTTGTTGTGGTCGGTAATAGCAATATAGTCTAGTAAGCCATCTTCAATCACATGCTGATATTGGGCTGGCGTAATGCCACCGTCTGGCGAGGATATGGAATGGGTATGAAGATCAATTTTATACATAACTACAATTTCTTAACTACTAAATAATAACGCTCGCAGGCAGTCCAAAATGCAAAAATAGCAATAAATACTATTGCTTGTTTGATATAACCGGAAAGTAAACCAATAATTAATACTAACATTCGTACGTCGTAGGTCATAAAGCCGGTTCTAAACGTTTTGTTGGTGTCGTGTTTTGTCTCTTTGGATAACACCTCACCCCAAGCGTTGATATAGCTGACAATTATAGAGATTCCACAGGCTAATACTGCCCATACCGCAAAGTAAACTGCACCGGTAGAAATGATTGCATAGGTAATTCCAGCGTAAAGAATAACCTCTTTTAATCTGTCGGTTACAGAATCAAGCAACATACCTTGCTTGCTGGTTTTGTTTTGGACACGAGCAAGGGCGCCATCAAGCGCATCAAACATACCAAAAATTATTAGCATAACACCCGCCCAAACATATGATTGACATGCAATTAAATAGGCAATATATATATGGGCTAGCAGCCCTGTAACTGTAATCATATTCGGTGTGATGCGGCCACCAGAAAGCCGATCTAAATCTTTAGCAAAATCTGTCATAAACTGACGAACCGAATTACGGATCGAGTCAATGAATTTATTCATAACTACTATTATACCTGTTAAAATAGAAATATATGAAACGAGTGTGGCAAACAAAAGCCCAAAAGGATGTTTTTAGTACATTACTATTCTCTAGTGGCATAAGTGTTGGGCTATTAGCTACTCGCATATTGGTAACCGGCACTTGGCGATTATGGTTTTTACTTTGGAATCTATTTTTAGCGTGGTTGCCACTATTGTTTGCTTTTTGGCTAAAAATACGGCTTAAGGGCGGCAAAATACCAACCTGGAAAGAACTGCTAATAGGTGGCATATGGTTATTGTTTTTACCTAACAGCTTTTATTTAATCAGTGATCTAATTCACTTACAAAGCAGTGGAGAAGTTAGCGTGCTTTTTGATACGGCACTAATTGCGTCGTTCGTGATAAACGGCCTAATTATTGGGTATTTAAGTTTGTATATTGTGCACGTAATTGTAAAACGCTATTTCAATGTAAAAACTGCATACATTTTTGCTCAGTTTGTGTTATTTTTATGTGGTTTTGCAATCTATTTAGGCAGGTATTTGCGCTGGAATACATGGGACATACTGATTAATCCGGCTGGCTTGGTGTTTGACGTGTCGGATCGGATCATTAACCCTGGAACACACATGCATACATTTGTAGTCACAGGTGTTTTTTATATACTCCTTGGTTCAGTTTACGCTGTTGTGTACCGGTTGGCCGAAATTGCTCGTTCCACTAGCAAGCATTAATCTGCTATACTTTCTCTGTTATGGAGCAAATAAAAAACGTATTCATCACTACGGTACAGGAACTATATGGCATTACTGTTGATGTTGTGTTGACTCGCCCAGACCCAAAATTTGGTGATTTTGCAAGTAATGTAGCTCTACAACTAGCTAAACAACTTAGTATAGACCCACGCCAAGTAGCTCAAGAAATTACCGATAAAATATCCAAAACCTCAAAAATCACAAGCGCAGAGATTGCCGGACCAGGTTTTATAAATATTCGTATAGCTAACGAGGTTCTAATTAATTTGACAAAAACCAACGTTGCAGAAAATAAACAAAAAATTGTTATCGAAACCAACAACCCGAACCCCTTTAAGGCTATGCACATTGGCCATGCTTTTAATGCGATAGTTGCCGATACGATTGCCAACTTACTAGAAGCAAGCGGGGCAGAAGTTCACCGGGTTAGCTACCATGGTGATGTTGGGGTGCATGTCGGTAAAAGTATGTATAGTTTGCTGAAGTACGTCGACGGTGACACTAGTAAGTTAAATCAGATACCGGATAGTGAGCGGAATACATTTATGTCACGAATGTACGCCGAAGGCGCTCTGGCTTACAAACAAAATGAGAGTGCTAAGCAAGAAATTGATTCACTAGCTAGCCAATCGTTTACTCGCGATGACCCACTTTATAAAGAAGTTTACGATACCTGTATTGCATGGAGTTTTAAACAAATTGATGAACTGGTAGCTGAGCTTGGTAATACACCAATTGAAAAGCGTTATTTAGAGAGCCAAGCCGATGATTTAGGTGTTGAGACGGTCAAGCAACATATTGGTGATGTTTTTATAGAAAGCGACGGCGCTTTAATATTCCCGGGCGAAAAGTACGGATCATTCAATAATGTTTTTGTAGGCAGTAATGGGCGAGGGCTTTATGGAGCGCGAGACCTAGGGCTAATCCAGCTTAAAAATGCAGATTATCATCCGGATAAAAGTTATATTGTTACTGCCGAAGAACAGCGGGATTATTTTAAAGGTGTTATCAAATCTGCCGAACTTTGCTTGCCAGAGCTAACAGCTACAACCGTTAATATTCCGCACGGCACCGTAAAATTAACCACTGGAAAAATGAGCTCGCGTAGTGGTGATGTGCTTGAAGTTGGTTGGTTATTTGAGCAGATTGCCGAGGCTCTTAAAGCATATGAGTCTGGTCCGGTTGATGAAATAGCGACAGCAACTATTCGTTATCAATTTTTAAAAGTGCGTATTGGCAGTGACATAGTTTTTGATATAGGAGAGGCGTCTAATTTACAGGGCAACACAGGCCCGTATCTGCAGTATGCTTATGTTCGTGCGTTTTCAATTTTGAATAAGGCTGAACTAAAAAGTCAACTAACAACAGATTTTGATGAACAAGAACACAGGCTGCTTTTAAAAATAAGCGAATACAACGAGGTCTTAGAAAAAGCTGTAGCAGAGCTAATGCCACACCATGTTGCTAATTATTTATACGAACTAACCCAAGAATTCAATCGATTTTATGAAAAAAATCGTATTTTGGGCGACGAACGTGAAGCTACTCGACTATATTTATTAGAGCTGTACTGTAAAACCCTTAAACGGGGACTTGCAATTTTAGGAATTCCAATTTTAGAAAAAATGTAAACTGTTTATGGTTTATTTGTTATACTTTAAGTCAGAAGTAATATTAACGGAGAAATCTTTCAATGGACGTATTTTTTGACTACATATATCAAATAAACTGGTTTGCTGTGGTGGTGGCCGCTTGTGTGGGCATGCTGATTAGTGCTGCTTGGTATTCTGATGCCCTTTTTGGTAAAACCTGGAGAAAATCTGCCGGGCTCAAAAAAAAGGATATCGAGAAGCAGGGCACTGATGTGGCAATTGTCATATCTTTAGTGTTACTGCTGATTACTTCTGCAACCATAGCTGTCTTAGTAGATGTTTTAAAAGTTTCTGGTGGCTGGAGTGGTTTATTATTAGGTGTGCTAGTAGGGCTTGGTTTTTTGGTAACTAACAATGGTATGCATAAACTTTACGAACAACGGCCGTTTTCACTTTTTGCAATCTCAACAGTAGGTGATATGTTGACAGTAGTAGCGATAAGTGTTATTTTAGCTATCTGGTAACCAGGAGATAGTTAATTTATGGCTGATAATGCCAAAAAGGCCGATAAAGCCAAAAAAGGTAGTAAAAAAGTCGCAAAACGCGTTACGAATAAGGTTTCTGTTGCGGCCCAATCTAACCTTGAAGGTTTTATTGAGTTTATTCGTAAACAAGGAATCGTTGGGCTAGCAATTGGATTTGTAATGGGTTTACAGGCTAAGGCAATGGTAGACCAATTCACGGCTAGTTTTATAAATCCTTTACTTGGGCTATTGTTTAACAGTAGTCAACCACTTAGTGATAAAACGGTTTATATACAAATTAATTCTCGCTCAGCTACTTTTGGTTGGGGGGCGTTCGTGTATTCAATTATTAATTTTTTAATAATTGCCGGGGTTATTTATTATACTTTTAAGTGGCTTAGGCTCGATAAGTTAGACAAAAAGAAAAGCTAACAAACGTTTCAGGGGGGTAACAATGACAACAAAAGATGACGCTTGGCACACAATGCTCACCCCAGAGCAATACGATGTCATGCGGAACAAGGGCACCGAAGCACCGTTTTCTGGCAAGTTGTTGCATAATAAGAAAACCGGGGTATATGCTTGCATAGCCTGTGGTAACGTCTTGTTTGTCAGTGAAGCCAAATTTGATTCTGGCTCTGGCTGGCCTAGTTTTTATAATACTGCCAATAAAAAAGCGGTCATATTAAAAGAAGATAGAACTAACAATATGCAACGTATTGAAGTTACATGCGCTAAATGTGGTAGTCATTTGGGTCATGTGTTTAATGATGCGCCGTCAACCCCAACAGGTATGCGATTTTGTATTAATTCCTGCACTTTGGATTTTAAAGAGGAGAAGTAATGCCATACGTTTACGGAAGACAGCCAGTCAAACAATCAAAAAAACCCTTAAAAATCGGGGTAGTATTTTTGATAATTCTGATAGTAATTATCGGTATTTGGTTTATTTTCGACAAAAAGTCGGATAAGAAATCACTAGAGGTAAATGCAAAAACAGTAAAAGCTGATCCAGACATAAAGTCGGTAGATGCAAAATATTTGTTCAGTGGCACCGTTGTGCCAGCACGTGCGGTTGAAAATGAAGCCAGAAAAAGTGATGGAACAATAGATTACGATCAGCCGTTTAGTAAATTAAATACCTTTAATCCAAGCCAATATGACGGTTGGGTAGTGGATCATGAATGTCCAGTTACCGATGCAAATATTCCATACCGTCAACAGGTCGAAAACACTGTTTTTAATTGTCGACCTGAGTTTTTAAACGCCATGAGTAAATATTTTACAGTGGTGAACTTTGCAAATAATCATGTTTATGATCAAGGTAAAGATAAGTTCCCGCAGATGCAACAATACGCCAAAGACTCTGGCATGCAGTTTTTAGGCAACCAAGACCCAAGTGCCAGCAAAGATGTGTGCGAAGTTATGGCGATGAAGGTTAAGGTGAACAAAAAAGATGGCAGTAGCAAGGATGGTACTTTGCCAATTGCATTTTGCGCATGGCACTATTTTGAGCGCGAACCATACGATGGTGAATTTGAGGTTATGAACGAGTATGCAAAAATTATGCCGGTAGTAGGGTTGATGCAGGTGGGGGTTGAGTATGTACCATCAGCAGATGAACGTCAAAAATCTGTTAGTCGCAGTATCATCGATGGTGGGGCAGAGTTTGTTATTGGCAATAGCCCACATTGGGTTCAGAATACAGATGTGTACAATGATAAATTAATTGTTTATTCAACTGGTAATTTTATTTTCGACCAGCTAGATGAAGAAACAAACCGTGGCGCCTCAATAGAGGCTAATATGACCGTTCCATACGATGATAATCTGGCAAAATGGTTGGAGCTAGGAGTATCTTGCAAAGTGCACTATGATGATTGTTTGCAAAAAGCCCAGGATGCAAAGCTTGTAAAAATTTCACCGAAATTTACATTTGGGTTAGTTGCAAGTACCACTGGCTATAAAGAAATTACGCAAAAAGCTGATAGTGCAACCCAAAAAGCAGTTGAAGACCGAGCTAATTGGCTCACTACCTTAAAAGAACTTGGTCAACAGTAATTATGGTTATCTAAGCAAGTCACGTTATAATACAATACAATGATTGATAAACGTAAAAAACCAACCAAACTGCTGTGGATGGATTTAGAAATGACTGGTCTTGACCCAAAAAAGGATGTAATTTTAGAAGTTGCAGCCGAGATAACAGATTTTGATTTTAAAACAATGGCAACCTATGAGGCATGCATTAAACAGCCTAAAAACACCGTACTAACTAGAATGCAAGCCAACGCTTGGTGGCAAAATTACCCAGAAAACCGCGATGAATTTGTTAATAATTTAGAAAAGGGCAAAGAATTAGCACAGGCAGAAAAGGAGTTGATTGCACTAATTGATGAATATTTTGGAACCGAGCCTGCCGTTTTGTCTGGAAACTCAATTTATAATGACCGCATGTTTATCAAGCAGTGGATGCCCGCGTTAGATTTAAAGATGCACTACCGTATGCTTGATGTAAGCGCTTGGAAGGTGTTGATGCAGGGCAAGTTTGGCAAAGAATATTCCAAACCAGAAGTTCACCGAGCTTTTGAGGATGCCCAAGGGTCAATTGCCGAACTGCAGTATTACTTAGATTGGTTTAAAAAATATGATGGATCACAAGACGGTTGAGCATTATTTACTCAGTATGCCGAATGCCCGGTTAGATTATCCATTTGGCAAAGAGGCAGCCGTTTACAAGGTTGGAGGTTTCGGCACAGAGTCTTTGCCTACTAAAGGGCATGACAAAATGTTTGCGATAATTGCCGAGGGCTCAAATCCGGTTCGGATTAGTTTAAAGTGCGACCCACAACTGTCGTTACTGTTGCGCGATAAGTATGAATCAGTAATGCCAGGTTATCACCTTAATAAAAAACACTGGAATACAATTATTTTAAGTGGTCAGCTCCCGTGGGAAGAAATTCAAGGATTTATTAGGCATAGTTATAATTTGGTGGTTGGTGAAAAATCTGATCTGCCTAAGATTTAGCTAGCGGGTCGTCAGGGCTCCATTCTTTTACTTCAGGTGTTGGCTCGGTTTCAAGAGCCTGTGCTATCTTTTGGAAGGCAATGTTTTCTGCCGGAGATATCTGTATGCGCGCCGTTGCGGTATCATGCGCTAACTTAAGTATTAAATTTTTAAAAAGCATAGCAGAATTTGGGTCAAGTTTTTTAATTGAAGCAACTGAATTAGTTATTGAATGTAAAACAATCGTTTCTTGTCCCTCGGCAGAATCGTCCGCATAATCTGGAATAGGTGATTTATAATCATCAAATTCGGCTAGTTCTTTTAAAAAGTTAGACCCCTTATCTTGGATGTAGTCCTCTAAAGTTTTTTTAGCGACTAATCGGTCTTTAATGTCGCCATAAAAGTGAGGGCTAACTAAAGTCATATATTGAATAGTGCCAATAATAGCAGTTTGCATTTCTTGCCACTGAGGAGTAGTAAAATCGTTTCTGCCAATCATGGAATGTTCGACGGGTTGTCTTTTAAAATTAAAGTTACATTTTCATAACTCTTATTAACCACATCTTTACCTTTGGTTCCAACGCTGTTATACGAGCTTTTAAGTGACGCCTGATACTCAGTTAACTCTTCTAACATTATTTGTGTAAACACTTCATCAAAGCGGCCATTACTTGAGGCTGCAGCGAGCTCGGCATCGGTTTTTTTATTGGTTAGAAGTTTTAATTCTTTAGGCTTAACTTTCCTTTTTTGTTTAGCAAGGTAAGCAACCATACTGTTTTGGTCGGTTGTTACAGTCAAGTTGACGGTCGTAGCTAATTTTTTTGTTTTTTCCCCACCAGCTTTTTTGGCACCTTCTTCAGATACTCTAACAATCTCATTTTGTTGCTGAGCAATTTTAACTAGCGCTTCGGTTGTGCTGTCGCCACCACTAAACAAACTTATAATAACAACCAATAGAATTATAACGATAGTTGTGACACCAAGCCCAATTACTATCATTTTTACTTTAGGTCCACCAGGTATCAAGCTTGGCTTTTGAGGTTTGCCGGGGTTCATAATAAAGTCAAACTGGCTAGAATCAAACTGCCCGTTTGGCGGAATTTGGGGATTTGGGGTGGGCGGTGGAATATTATTTGGATCCATATTTATTTAATAATACCAAAGCTTAAGAAGTATCACCAATTCTATAAATACAATTGAGTGATTTTAATAGTATCCCGGCATTTCCTCGTAACTCTTATCATTTGATTTGCTAACCCTAGTTAATCCGGTGCCATCAAGTTTAATTCTATAAATAGCATTCCACGTTTCAAGAATGTAAGATTCGCGCTTAGAGAATATAAAATATTGGCCGTCAGGAGAAAACGTACCGTTTGCGTTAACTCCACCGTCGGAAATTAACACTTGTGGGACTAAAGGTATCACAGATGCATCTGCTTTATAAAGATCTGCTTGACACCAAAGGCAGTTGAATCTTAACCAAACGTACGTTTTTCCGTCAGGAGATAAATAAGGGTCAAAGTTTAAATCAGTGTCATTAGTTAAGCGGGTTTCTGCGCGGGAAGGGATGTCAAGTTTATAAACATCTTGATTACCACACACTACAAGGCAATTCCATTGTCTGATGTATACAATAGTGTTGTCATTTGGCCATGATGGGTCAATAGCACTTGCATCTTGACCTTCAATTTTTATCTTTTCTGTTAATTGAATAGGGTTGGTGCCGTCCTCATCGATAATTGCTATTTGGTTGGAGAAATTATTTAAACCAACTAATTGGACTATTTTTGTAGAATCAGGCGACCATTCTCCGTGTCCAAAATGCTTCCAATTATGTTGCCCAGGAGTGAGTACTTCATGTTGGTTGCTACCATCAGCATTCATTACCCAGAGTCTATTTGTTGCTGGGTCGTTAACTCCAACACCTTTGCCTTGTTTGTAAAATAAAACTTTTGTGCCATCTGGGCTTGGTCTTGCCCAATGAATCTCATGGTCTGGGTCGTTTGTGAGGCGGGTTGCTTCACTCCCATCTGTTTTCATGCGCCAGATTTGAGCGGTCTCTGTTCCTGAATTTGTAGTATATAATATAAATTGACCACGATCACCCCCGAATTTAATATATGAATTGTTTGATGCAGTTGCGTCTCCATTTATAATTTGCAAATTATTGCTTGTTTGACCTTGCTCGGGCTCAACACTAACACTAAAAGTAGCGGCATGAGATACTAAAAGTGTTAATAAGCCAATAAAACCTGCAGATAGAATTATTATCTTCTTATTTTTTATGATTTTTGTAAATCCATGCAACATAACCTTTATAAGTATTTTAACATGTATCAATTACATCTGTTTACATGGCGTAAATAGTCATTAGCGTCTTGACAAATTAAGATGCTTGTGCTAATATAAGAGAGTTAAAAAATAAAACAAAAAAGGATTCTAGCAAAATGGCAAAAATTAAAATTAACGATAATTCTAGTACTGATGACGTAGTTTCGCCTACGCAAAATCAGATGGATTTATGGGTTGAGGCTGAACTTGCCGAGGCAACAGAAGACCAAATGTTGGTAGACGAAACCCCAACAACACTGTTTAGTGAATCCATCAACGAGTCAATCGACTAAGAAGAATATTGGCATGAGTGAACAATTCCCAAATACTGAATCACAAGGAAATCTAGCTATCAAGCAACAGCTGGAAACAGAAGTTCCTGGCAATCGTGCTGTGTATCAATCGGAAGATGGTGATACAACTTATGTTTTTAGCACTGAGCAAACTTTAAAACTTTCAAGCCATTCTGAAAAACAATTCAGGAGTAGAAATCAGGTCTCTAATGAAGTAGCTAACGACAACTCAATTAAAGGTGCTAATATAACTATTGATGAGACTAGTGAACACACAAAGGGAAGTATAATACCCCCAAAATTTCCTAAAACTGAAATTGTCCAAACGACTACTACGGCTCAAGTAGTTGATATTCATGGTGGGCCAGGCGATTCTGGCTTAATGGATATCGCAAGAAGAACTAAAACAGATGAGAGTCGCAATTTTGATGATACTTCAAAAGTGAAGCATACGGTTTCGGCTGTTAAGACTACTTCACATGCACCACGTGGTAGCGAGGGGCAAGTGTATCATGTTAAATTTAAGGACCCTGTAAAAGCCGAACGGTATGGCGACTTGATTAAACAATTGGCCGCAAAACGTGTAGGTCGTGCAAAAGACAACTTGGGCACACAATAAATATTTAGAGATATTTAACAGAAACTACATAACGCCCAACCCCTAACCTATAAAAGCGGATATTATGCTAGGTATGTTGTTAAGATGGTTGTGCTGGCTAATAACATCTAAAGTGTATATTCTATTATTGTGGATGCGGTTGATGAAATAAAGCAAAGATTAGCGATTGAAGATGTTATTGGTGAGTACGTTGAGCTTAAGCGTGCTGGCCGTAATTTTCGGGGGCTTAGCCCTTTTGGGGCAGAAAAAACTCCAAGTTTTATGGTTAGCCCCGAAAAGCAGATTTGGCATGATTTTTCATCTGGTAAAGGGGGTAATATTTTTAGTTTTGTAATGGAGATGGAGGGGCTAGATTTTAAAGGAGCCTTGGAACATTTATCTCGCAAAGCAGGTGTAGATCTTGCGCAATACCGCAGTAGTAACTATGCCAAAAATGCTCAAATTAAAGAACGGTTATATTCGGCATTAGAGCTTGCTAGTAAGTATTATCAGCTACAGCTAAAGGGCAATAAAGATGTGTTGGAGTACGTATTGAAAGAGCGTGCCATAACTAAAGATACGGTTGTAGAATTTAAAATTGGTTACGCACCTGCAGGCGGGCAGGCTTTGAGCCAGTTTTTGTTAAAAAAAGGTTTTACAGTGGATGAGGTTAAAAAGGCAGGCCTTGGTAATATATTTAACGGTAACTTGCGAGATATGTTCCGCGAACGGATGATGATTGCACTGATGGATTCCCAAGGGCGAGTAATTGGTTTTACGGCGCGCATTTTAAATGACGACCCAAACGCTCCAAAGTATATCAACACGCCCCAAACACTATTGTATGATAAAAGCCGGCATGTATTTGGCTTGCATTTAGCTAAAGATGCCATTAGGAAAAGTGATTTTGCGGTGGTGGTAGAGGGCAATATGGATGTAATTGCTAGCCACCAGGCTGGGGTTAAAAATGTTGTCGCAACTGCCGGAACAGCCATGACCACGGGGCATTTAAAAGAGATTAGCCGATTTGCAAGCGATATTAGACTAAGTTTTGACCAAGATAAAGCTGGCCAAAACGCAACCGAGCGTACAGTAATTTTGGTGACTAGTATGGATATTAAATTAGGTGTAATCACTATCCCGAGTGGCAAAGATCCAGACGAGCTTATTAAAGCCGATAAAACTGTCTGGCAAAAAGTTGTTCAAAAATCTGAGTATGCGTTTGATTGGTTAGTTGAATTCTACGCCCGTGACATTGACTTTACTAGTGGCGCTGACAAAAAAGCGTATGCCAACAGAATAGTACCTGTTATAAACAAAATAAATAACCCAGTTGAACAAGAGCATTATCAGGTCGTTGTTGCCGAAAAGTTGGGGGTGAGCCCAGGTGCTATTAGCAAACAGTCTACACCAGCAGAAACTAAGCGTTACAAAACGCCAAATGGCTTGCAGCAAGTTAGCAGGGTAGATGCCGATACTGCCAAAACTGAAAATCAATACCTAAGTTTATTGTTAATGCAACCAAGTTTGCGTTTATATATGGATATTGCAAAACCAACAATGTTGCACGGTAGTGCCTCAGAAATGTTTGAATTTATTGCTCAAAACAGTAAAGACAAAGCCAAAGACTTACTCGAAAATGCTAAAAGCGTGCAAAACTTGAGTGATTATGGTAAAGTAATTTCATTACTGTATGAGGAACTCTATGCCAACCTCGAGTTTATAGAGCTTGAATATGAAGCCGCTCGACTGCAGGTGCGTGTTATAGAACATTTTGTAAAACAACAAAAGTCAAAAATCACTGCAAATTTGAAGCAAGAAACATCGCAAGATGAGGTGACAAAATTATTGCAGGATGCCAAAAAACTCGACCAATTATTAAAGTTAGCAAAGGAGACTCTGCGTGGGGAACGACAAGGATAAAAAAGCATTAGAAACTGCCAAACAAAAACTTTTTGAAAAAGCTAAAAAAGATGGCAAGATTGAACAACGAGAAATTTTTAAACAAATTCCAGATACGCCAGAAAACCTCGATTTATTAGAAAAATTACATACTGAGTTAAATGATGCTGGAATTGCGGTTATCGAAGCCACAGAACCAAATGCCGAAGATTTTTCTGATGAGTGGGTGGCTGAAGAAGAAGAGGTGGTTGTTGAAGAGCAAATTTATGTTGATGATGTTGCTGATGACTCGGTTCGTTTGTATTTGCGAGAAATCGGCAAAATTCCACTTCTAAAACCTGCTGAAGAGTTGGAGCTAGCCTATAAAATTGTAGAAAACAAGCCTAAGCTTGTAAAAATTGATACTAAGTTAGAATCTTTTGAGGATGAAAATGGGCAAGTTAAAAATTTAACTAAACAACAACAAGCAGAATACCATGAGCTTGAAGTTAAGGCTCGGCGCTTAAGCCGGCCAAAAGATAAGATGGCAGAGGCTAACATGCGCTTGGTGGTATCTATTGCTAAGCGCTATGTTGGGCGTGGGCTTGATTTGCTTGACTTGATTCAAGAAGGTAACACTGGCTTGCTCCGGGCAGTTGAAAAGTTTGACCCTGACAAGGGTTTTAAGTTTAGTACTTATGCTACTTGGTGGATTCGACAAGCGATTACTCGCGCCATTGCTGACCAAGCGAGGACTATTCGTATCCCAGTGCACATGGTAGAAACAATCAACAAATTATTGCGTACTCAAAGGCGACTAACTCAAGAACTCAACCGTGAGCCAACTAATGAAGAAATTGGCAAGGCCATGGAACTCGATGTTGATAAAGTCGAGCACATCATGAAGATTAAACAAGATATTAGCTCGCTTGATGCTAGTGTGCGCGATGATGAAGAAGATAGTGTTTTGGGTGATTTTATTGAGGATGAAGACACAATTAGCCCAGAAGACTCAGCGACCAACCAGCTACTTAAAGAACATGTCAAAGACATGCTTGGAGCGCTAAGTGAGCGTGAGCAAAAGATTTTAAAACTACGTTTTGGGCTAGAAGATGGCCGTTCTCATACACTAGAAGAAGTTGGCCAAGAATTTAACGTTACCCGTGAACGAATTCGCCAAATTGAGGCCAAGGCCCTAGCTAAACTACGCAAGCATAAAGACAGCAAAAAATTACACGACTATATTAAATGAACCAGTTTGCAAAATTAATATTGTTTACATTGTTGCCTAGCATTATTGCCTGTGCGGTGTTATTGCCGTATATTTATTCCAAGAATAAGAAAGGTAAAAAATGAAGATTATTGGAATCGCTGGATTGCCACGTAGCGGAAAAGACTCACTGGCAGAACTTTTTATTGAAAAAGGTTATTTTGGGGTGTCTCTTGGTGATATTGTACGAGACGAGTCACGCAAACGTCACACCAATACACCTGATCCAATTTCTGTAAAAAATATGACCGAGACTTCAAATTATTTACGCACAGAAAAAGGCGCAGATTTTGCTTTAAAAGAAGCACTTGCACGATACGAAAATGTAATAAAAAATCATAAGTATAATGGATTAGTAGTTTTTAGCGTACGAGCGCCCGTTGAAGCGGATTTTATTTTGCAAAATGGCGGAAGATTAATTTGGGTTGAGGCGAATGATCAGATTAGGCATGAGCGATCTGTAACGGCACGACGAGAGGGAGAAGCTGAACAGAGTTTACAAGAGATGTTAGCTCAAGAAAAGCTTCAAGAAACTCCACAAAGTGGATTGCCCACAGAAGTTCAAATGAACACCAAATATGTAAAAGCTCACGCAACCGTTAAGTTTGAAAATAACGGTAATGATTTTGAAAAATTTAAAGAGCAAGCAATAAAAACTTTTAACTTGAAATGATGCCAATTTATAAAACACCTGGTCAAGGTGTTTTTTACATGACTTTATGGGGTGAAAAAGTGATAGGTACGTGGTAAGGATGGTTGTTTGTGCGGGTGAGTGGGGTTTTGTCGGCGGGTATATAAGTAAGGTGGATCGGGGTGCCGTTTGGCAATTCTTTTTTCTCTCGCCATCCGGCACCCTCGGTCTCACCGCTTCTCGATGTAGCCGGTCCCTCGGCAGATCGGACAGGGCTTGCCCTTGTTGGTCATATCCCAACCAGAGTGGACCCGCCCATTCTTGCACTGGGGGCTTTCACACTTGACGCGCTTCGACAACCTTCTCACCTCCCTTCGGAGACTAGACTATACTTGTGTGAGAACTTGTCGCCCGTACCTATCACAGGTTGTCTTAGGAGGTTAAACTCAACTGAGACAAAAAAAGATTATATACTAAAAAAGTATACTAAGCAACAAAATTTTATAAATACTATTTAATACGGGGTAATTCTGAGTAATATGGCATAGCCCTTAGAGTATTATGCATAATTTTCCATATCTGCAAGAAGGCCTCAGCAATTCCTGGGTTGGTGATTGTAATTGCATGTGGCTCTGAGCCAAAAAGCACGATTAAGAGCGTTGATCCACTAACACTCCACTCCACGGGGGCGGTGTAATCCTCTTGGCGTGTCCAGGTGCGATCCAGGTTTGACCTTTTATCACCTTCATCATTAGTAATGGTGCCTAAATCTGGCGTGATCCCATAACGCTTTATATTATGGCGAGAAGGTTCCATGCGGATTTGGTGCATGGTTTCAAAACCCATTGATGCAATATCGGTTTGAGCTCGTAAAAAATAAACAGGTTTAAGTAAATGAATTTGTTGGTGATAGGAATCAACGACGGCATCGCGCCCAGTAACCACTTGAATATCTGGTTGCTCGGAATGTTTGTGGTAACTTGCTAATAGCTCGTTCATTACTTTTTTTACAGCTTCTTCACGGGCGGTTGCCAAGTTGCGTTGGCTGGCTACAAGACTTGTTAAAGCTAGAGGGTTGTCTGGATAATAAACGTATTTCTTTTTAACCTCTTGACGTTTTGCGAGGCCAATTTCTGTTAGTTGGTCGAGTACTTTATATGCATTGGAGCGAGTAAGTTTTAGCTCTTTGGCAAGTAGGGGAGGTGAGGCAGAACCGTGTTTGAGTAGTAGTACATAAGCTTCAGCTTGGCTTGAGTTTAGACCTGTAGCAATTAGATTTTGTAGCATAAAATAAGCATAGCATAAAAATTAATAAATGTGAATAGTAAATTCACAAAAATAGTATAACAGAGTTAATAATGTAAAAAAGTGTGAAAGAGTATTGACAATATAATTATAAAATGCTAATATTCTAGCAATTCCTAAGAAGGAGGATAATTTTGGCTAAGAAGATTAAGAACAGTTATATGATACGGAAATGGGTTGATACCCCTGAATCAGTTATGGTTACAGAAATGGAGACCGGTTGGGGTGTATTTGAACAATGTGATGGTATTGCATCACCTATAATATCTGCACCTGAATTACGTGCTGTCTATAAAAATGAAGAAACTGCTAATAGTGCGACTGAAGCCTTGAATGAGTCGGAAGGATACATACAGTATGTAATTGATGGAGATCCAGAATCTGGGGCGTACTGGTCAAGGGAATTTTTTACAGGTAAAGTTGCAATGCTTGGAGCAACCACGGCAACTTTGTTAACTGTTGAATATAAAAGAATAGATTAATATAAAAGGAGAGACAAAATGGGAGAACAAGAACAATCAATTGATAAACTAAGAAACGAAAGCCAAGCAGTAATTTATAAAGTTGCTGAAATTATTTCTGGTGATACTTTTTATGGTGGGTTAGAAGACGCAGGCGAGTATTTGGCAAAATCACCTGGAATCGGTGCTCGGTCAGAAACTGATTTTCCGCAACTGGCTAACTTGTCAGAAGATCAACAAATTGAAATCCGTAATGAGGCAGCTAAGATTGGTATTGGAGCCAAGGAAAGTACTGGTCTTAAAGAAGCTGGTTTGCCTGAAGGTAGCACGGTTGTTGCAGAGGGCGGTTTGCCCAACAAAATGTTGGCGCAGCTTAAGATGATTGCTGAGAATGATCGCAAGCCGGGATTAATCATAATGTCAGCCAGCCAAACACGAATAGCCGGTGATGCTGATAAAACCAGAATCCAACAGATTGCGGATACTTTTGGCGTAGATACACCTGATATTAACGACAAGACGGAATTTGAGCTTGCTAGCATAAGCGCAGGTTTGTACTCAGGATTTACTCCAGAGCAACAAGAGACTCTGCCTTTTGGTTACGATTTAAATGACGGTAGTATTACAACAAATAAAAGTACTTCTGGGCAAGTTGTGCGGATTGGAAATGTTGATGGAACACCAGTGGTGGTGATTGGAGTGCAAGAATATCATCGTGATGAAAGTGGCAAAAACTTTTATCGCCCTAGTGTTGCCGATTTAAAGGAGCTTGCTCATTTGGTGGCTGTTGACTTTGATCCGTTAGCTAATGAAAAGCCAGTGGCTACTGTTACTTCAAATTTGTATGGTCCGTCAAGAAGATTACAAAACCCCGATACTTTAACTTATGGCACAAAAGTAATGGAAGAAGTTGTAGGCCAAGAGGCAGCCCCAGCAACAATTCAAAATATTGTATCTGAACTAGACAGAACTAGAGAAGTTTTATAACCCACTGTTTAGTCGACTCTAACATCATTGAGTTTGTATTATTTAATGGCGTATACTAAGGTACAGTGAAATCTCAGGATACCCAATTACAGGCTACATTGTTTACTAAAAAGCTGGCTAACTATAAGCAGTTGATTGATGCCGATATTAAGGTGTACTCAAAAAATGTTCAAAATAGTATATTAACTAACTATGGGGCAAAGTCGCGTATTGCTAGCGACGCGTATCTTGATATTTTAGCGCGCGGAGGTAAGCGTATTAGGGGTGCATTGACTATGGTAGGTTACGAGATGATGGGTGGCAAAAACCAGTCAATGATTATCCAGGCATCAAGAGCAATCGAGATGATCCATGCTTATATTCTGATTATGGATGACATTCAAGATAATAGTTTGGTGCGTAGGGGCGGGCCAACTGCACATGTGGCGCTGACGGATTATCACCGTAAGAATCATTTAGCTGGTGATGCTGAACATTTTGGCGTATCGTTAGCGCTAAATTCTATGGGCATAGCTAATCATTCAGCACAGATTATTGTAGCTAATCTTGATGTAGAAGAAGATTTGCGACTTAAAGCGGTTAGTATTTTGAATCAAGCAATAGTGGTGACGGCTCATGGCCAAACCAACGACATTATGAACGAGGTTAGTAGCAATACCTCAATGCAAGATGTCGATAACGTTTTAGAATGGAAGACGGCCTATTATACATTCTTGAATCCATTGACATTTGGTATGGTGTTGGCGGGAGCTGATTGCTCGGCTACTGATGCGGTGCGTGAATATTCACTCAAAGCTGGGCGAGCATTCCAGATAACTGATGATATTTTAGGTATTTTTGGTAGTGAGTTTGAGAGCGGTAAAAGTCCATTAGACGATATAAAAGAAGGCAAGCGTACAATCTTGACTTTGTATGCATTAGACCATGCTGATAAAGCCGATAAGAACTTTCTTATACAAATGTTAGGCAATCAAAATATAACCCAGACAGAGTTTGAGCGATGCAAAGATATTTTAGTTGAATCAGGAGCTTTAGAATTTGCCCAAAAAGAAGCAAAGCAATGTGTTGAACAGGCGATTGATGGTATAAAGTCTCAAGAAATTGACTGGCAAACTGTCGGTGAAGACTTTTTGGTTGGCTTAGCAAAATATTTAGTCAAACGTAATCATTGACCGTCGGTTTATAAAATGATATACTATATTTTATTGTAAAAAATTCTTTGAGGATATGTAATGTTGGAAAAAGATAGTGTACACAAAAGATTATCCGTCGACGGAGTGCCAGTAAGAAGAATGGGTAACTTCATTTTAAATTTTTCTACAACAGCTGGTCGAGAAGAATATTTACTTCAATTTGTTAGCCCTAGAGGTTTATCTGAAGTTGTGAAAATCGTTGAGATTAACGAACTTCCAGTTATTGGTCCACCTGTTTCCTTATTTGGTGTACAAGATGAAAATGATATCGTCGATGGTTATGTGAAAAATACTTTAACGCTAGACGACCAAGTGGCAATTTTGGATAGAGAAGATTATGTTATATTAGGTAAATTGAATTCTCTAAACTATCCCGGCACTAGCCTTACAAATAGATAACCCAGTTATTTTACGCATACTTTGTAATTTGCTTACTAATACTCTCAACTTGCACAATACCTCATGACTGCCAGAGTATATCCGACGAAGTTGGGAGCATTTTATTCGAAGTAGTCATAGTTGCAACTAAGGCGAGAGAGGAAAAACAGCTTCTGGATTGTTGAGATAGGTTTTGGGGTTATAGGGTTTTGCGTAAGTCGAGTATAATAGGTTTATGGAAGAAGAACAAGAGATCTTTAAAAAGGGGAATCAGACATTATATTTTAGTTGCAGATTCTTCCCTAAGAAGGTTCGCGATGACATGTTTAGGTTGTATAGTTTTTTCGGTGTGACAGAGAATTATGTTAATAAAGATAAGCAACCAAAGAAGTTTTTTGCGATAGAAAAATCGTTTGAAAATGCCAAGGCTGACCATAGTTTTGATGCAATAGCCCATAAGTGGGACGATATAGACACGCGCGCAATTAAAAATATCGTGCATTTACAAAATAAATTTAAGTTTGACAGTAGCCTGACGGAAGCCTTTTTTAAATCTATGAAAATGGATTTAGATGGTCGAAACTATAAAACTATAGATCAGACATTAGACTATGTTTATGGGTCTGCTGAAGTTATTAGTTTAATGGTTGCAAAAAGTTTGAAGTTGCCTGACGAATCTTATGAGTCGGTTAGAGCAGAAGGTCGCGCCTTACAGTGGATGAACTTTGTTCGTGATATTGGTTTGGACACCGAACAGGGCAAATGCTACTTCCCGACTGAAGAACTTAGCAAATATGGCCTAAAAGATTTGAGCGAGGAAACCGCTAAAGCCAACCCAGAAAAGTTTAAAAAATTTGTTCAAGTTCAGATTAACAGATACAGAAAATGGCAAACTGAGGCAAGCAAAGACTTAAATTTAGTGCCCGAACGTTACCAGGTACCCATTAGAACAGTTATTAATATGTATGACTGGACAGCTCGTAAAATTGAGTTAAACCCGTTAATTGTTTATGAGAAAAAGATCAAGCCGCGAAAACGCCAAGTTATTAGGCACGTAATTAAAAACACTGCCAAGGGTTCGGCGCGAGTTACTGCTAGGACAACGCGCCAAGTAGGGCGAGGAGTTAAAAAAGTTAAGCCAGCCACCAAAGAGGCGATACCAAAAATTAAACAGGCACCAACTATTGCTAAAGATAAAGCTCTAGAAATCAAAGATAAATATATTGAAACAGAAGATTAACTAGTTTTTGGTTTGCGCCAATAACCAAGCTGACGTATAAAGGTGAAGATTATTACAATGCCCAGTACTGTAACCCAGTCAGAAATATTTAGTGGTGCGCTACCAAAAAATGGTTGCAAGAATGGAATGTAGACAATACTTAAAATACTAGCTAGTGATAAACAGTAGGCAACAAACAATTTTTTATTGTGTAATTGATAGCGTGTAAACAAACCTTTTTGGCTACGCATAAACAGTATATTTATTAGCTGACAAAGCATTATTGTAACGTAAGTTAAAGTTGAGGCATGGAATTGTAGCTCTGAACCGTTGGCGACTTCTGAGAGCCCGACGTTGTTGCGATAAAAGAAGAATAGGAAGTTTAGGAAGGACAGTGCCCCAATAAGCGTACCAATCCAAGCAATATGGGTTACCGAACGCTTGTTTAAGATGTGGTCTTTTGGATCCCTTGGTTGTTCTGTCATAACTTGACCCTCGGGTTTATCGCTACCAAGTGCAACCATTGGGAACAACTCGGCAATTAAATCTATGGCAATAATCAACATAACAGTTAAAGCGAGTGGGGCAGAAAATAGGGTTAAGGCTATTAAAGAGGCAAGGTTAACAATTAGCTCAGAAAAATTAGCAACAAATGCAACCAGGGCAATCTTTTTAATATTCTGGAAGATGGTTCGGCCTTGCTGAACAGCTTTTACAAGTGTACTAAAGCTATCGTCAAGTAGCACTATTTCTGCTGATTGTTTTGCAACGTCTGTCCCAGTTATTCCCATTGCAACACCAATGTCGGCGCTCTTTAGGGCTGGAGCATCGTTAATGCCATCACCGGTAACTGCAACCACTTTTCCACTTGAGCGCACTAGGTTAACTATGTGGAGCTTGTCCTCGGGCGAAACTCGGCTAAATATGACACTGCCACGAGTTGCCAAGCCCAGTATTTGGCTATCGTCAAGAGTGTGTAATTCGTCGCCAGAAACCACCACAATATCATGGCTTACCCCAAGGCCAGCTTTTTTGGCAATTGCTTTAGCTGTGCTTGCGTAGTCACCTGTAATAATAGATACCTTAATATTGGCTTGGTGAGTTGCGGACATTGCTTCGACAACGTCTTCGCGCAACGGGTCAATCATAGAAATCATTCCAAGAAGTATCAAACCAGATTCGGTTTCGTCTTGGTCGAATTTAGTTTTTTTGGTCGAGCCGGGTAATGTTTTAAATGCAAAACACAAATTGCGCATTGCACTTTGGGCTAATTTTTCGTTTTGCTTTAGAAGGGAAGATTTATCATTTTCTGTAAGTTTTCTTACTTTGCCGTTGTCTAGGATATGGGTACATTTATCTAAAATACCTTCGGGGGCACCTTTTACAAATGCATGTAGATCTTTGCTATCACTATATGGTCTGATTGAGCTCATTCGCTTGCGGGCCGAATCGAATGAGAACTGGCGAACCTCTGGGTATAACTTTTCAAGCTCAATTGAGTCTAATCCAGCTTTTTGGGCAAGGGTTATCAGTGCACCTTCGGTTGGGTCGCCTAAACAATACCATTCTGCGTGGTCGGTGTCTGGTTGATTTATCCGGGCGTTGCTTGCTAATTGGCCGGTTGCAAAAAATAGGTCTAGTTTGCGCAGTTCTTCGGTTGATAGTGCTTTGCCGTTTTTTGTGATTGAACCCGTGGGTTGATAGCCGGCACCCGTGACGTGATAAACTTGACCGTTAATCCATAATTGTTCAACCGTCATTTGGTTTTTGGTTAATGTGCCAGTTTTATCAGTACAAATTATGCTAGTTGCACCTAATGTCTCGACAGCCGATAGTTTTTTTACAAGCGCTTTGGAAGCCACCATTTTATCGGCAGCATGAGCTAGCACAGTACTTATGGCAGCCGGCAAGCCTTGTGGAACCAAAGATGCGGCAACGGCAACAGCATAAAGAAGTGTATCTCTGAATGATAGATCGCTACCATTTGCTACCAAAACCAGCAAAACAAAAATAATCAAAGTGGCTTGTGTTGCTTTGGTAGCCAGGTTGTTCATTTCTTTTTGCAATGGGCTATCATCGCTTTTGGTCTGAGAACTAACCCCAGCTATTCGCCCAAGCTCGGTAGCCATGCCGGTTGCAACTACAATTCCGTAACCTTTACCAGTTGCGACAGTAGTGCCCATAAATAGCATGTTGTGTCTGTCACCGAGTGGTACTTCTGCATCTATGGCATCGGCATTTTTTCTAGTTGGGTTTGATTCACCGGTAAGGGCAAAGTCGTTTGAGGAAAGCTGAGAGGCTTCGATTATCCGAATGTCAGCCGGCACAGAATCACCTTCTTCTAAATAGATAACATCACCCACTACTAAATCGTATGATGAACCTTCTTGCAATTTACCATCGCGCATAAATCGCGTAGACGGGACAACCAATTTTTCGAGACTTTGCATAATTTGCTCAGCTTTATACTCTTGCCGGAAACCCATGACTGTATTTAAGAAAACTACAATTATCAGTGCGATTGCAGTTTGGTGTTCACCTAGCAAGTAAGAAACAACTGCGCTAACAAGTAGCATGATTACTAACAGGTCTTTGAATTGGCGCAGGTATTTTATAATTACAGGTTCTTTGTTCAATTCTTCTAACTTGTTGGAGCCGTTTTTTGCCAGCCTATCTCTTGCTTCGCTGTCAGTTAAACCCTCGCGCGTAGTGGTTAATAATCTAAAAACTTGCTTAATATCTAACTTGTAATAAGGTTTTTTATCTTGCTCCATAGTTCTTAGCCTAAGTATAAAACATTTTTGGCGTATACTGTTAATTATGGCAGAGGCAAAATCAAAGAAATTGGCAATTATAGACGGCAAGAGCGTGTTTTACCGGGGCTATTTTGCAATGCCTAATTTAAGTACCAAAGATGGCAAACCAACTGGTGGGGTATTTGGTTTTGCATCCATGGCTCTTGAGGTTGTCCGTAAATTACAACCAGATTATGTTTGCGTGGCTTGGGATAAACCCAAAACCAATATTCGTAAACGCCTTGAAATGTACCCAGAATACAAAGCTGGGCGTAAGCCACCGCCGCCAGATTTTTATG
>CAZSVQ010000011.1:0-23220 GCA_964610345.1 uncultured Candidatus Saccharibacteria bacterium
TAGACATAACTAGCCAAGAGGGTGAGGGGACAACTGTTGCTTTGGGGTTTAGTGACGTGTAAGGCAAGTACGCTAGACGGGAGAGTTTATTAAATAACAAGTCATTGGTATACTAAGCTTTAGCATGAATAAAATTAAAAAGACTAAGGTAGTCATAGTTGGTGGAGGATTTGCTGGCGTAAAAACGGCACTAGAACTAGCCAACAACAACAATTTTGAAATTCGTTTAATAAGTAAGGGCACTAACTTTGAATACCATGGTGCACTTTACCGCACCGCCACAGGCAATACTCCGCTAGAAGTGGTAATGCCGCTTCGTGAATTATTTGCACACGCAAAAAATGTCGAAGTTATATTAGACTCGATTTCAAATCTTAAATCATCATCTAATGCTATCAAGGGTGCAGATGGTGAAATTTATCAATACGACATACTAGTATTAGCATTGGGTAATCAGATTAATTATTTTGGATTAAAAAATATGGAAGAAAAGTCGTTTTCCGCCAATACTGTTCCACACACAATCGCACTAAGACACGAATTAATTATGCAATTTAAAAAAGAGCAAACACTAACTGTTGCTATTGTTGGTGGGGGGCCTTCTGGTGTGGAGCTAGCAGGTTCTATTAACATGTTTGCACATAAAATTGCAAAAAAATATAATAAAAAATACTTTCAACCACGAGTGGTGTTAATTGAAGGTGGTGCTAGACTTTTGCCAGTGCTATCAAATTCTTTGTCGGCAAAAATTGAAAATCAATTAATAAAGCTCGGGGTAGAGCTAAAGTTAAATACCACTGTTACATCTTGCACTACAAACAAGCTTCTCTTAAATAGTGGTATGCTAAACACAGATATTATAGTCTGGACGGCCGGTAGTAGAATTGCAGATTTTTATGCTGAAAACGAAAAAGAATTTAGTTTTGAGCGAGGCAAAGTCGTGGTTGATGAGTATTTACGCGCAAAAAGCCATAATAATATATATGTCATAGGCGATAATGCTAATACTAAATATAGCGGTATGGCTCAAACTGCTCTGCACGATGCAAAGTATTTGAGTATACAACTAAATAAGCGGATTAACGGATCCAAGATTTTAAAATATAAACCACGACGGCCAGTATATGCTGTGCCAGCCGGAGAATCTTGGGCAGTGTATCAATCTACCAAACATAAATTAAGTGGTTATACTGCATGGTTGTTGCGACGTCGCGCAGACTTGTATATTTATAAAAACTTTGAACCATACAAAAAAGCCATTAAGCAGTGGCGTCATGCTAATCGACAAGCAAAGTACTAATTACTCTGCAATAAATCAAGTGTTAAAGCTGCAGTCCAAGAAAAATCATGGGCACCAGCAGGGCTACCATCTTTCGGAGAGAAATATTCTCGCGCACCATTGCCGGCAACCAGTTTTAGGGTTTGTTGTCGAATATGATCGGCTTCTTGAGTAAATCCATATCGACGTAGGCCATCAATAATCAACCAATTAGTGTTTATCCAGGTTGGGCCTTGCCAATATTTGTGCTCATCAAACCACTCTGAATTTAACGGTACACTTGGAACGGGATACTTACTATTAAATTGATTCGAATCACCCAAAAGTTTCACTAAAATTTGAGCGCGTTCTTTGTTTATGCAGCCCGCATAAAGTGGAAGCAAAACACCAATTGAACCAACTTTAATAAGTTTTTTGGTATTAAAATTTTTTGAATAATATTGTTTTGAATATTCATCATAAAGTTCATCGAGCGCTGATTCTGACTTTTTGATATTAATTAATAAATTTTTAGGTAATTTTTTGTTGATTGTTTTTGAAATAGAAATCAAGTGCTGATTAGCGCGAATAAATATTGAGTTAAAGCTTATGTCTTCAATAATTAGCTCAGATTGTTTTAAGATATTTTTGATGTCGTAGCGCTTTCTGCGCAATCTTCTTTGAATACTATAATAAGCTAGTGCATTTAATGTACTGATGCGTTCGCCTGGCAGCGACAAAAAACTATCTTTGCGTAGTAAACCAATTGGTGTATCCAGATGCAGCCAACCAACTATTCTAATCCAAATAGGCATTTCGTGTTTGTATAGCTCATGTATCCAAGGCGGAGTATTATCTAAACCGGTTTCCCAGGGGTGAATTTGTATCACTAGCCCAGAGTTGTTTGGATCTCGCTCGGCGTAGAGCCACTTATGATATTTAAGAAGCGCGGGGTAAACTTTTTGATACCATGTGCGTCGTTCTGTTTTTGGCAACTTTTCACCAATTCGCACAATAGCTTCCGCAAGCATAGGTGGTTGAGTTATTCCGCTGGTTTCTACATTATCCGGTGAGTTTGGTGATATACTACTCCGCCAAAACATCACTTCCTGAGAGGGTACAGAGCTAGGAGCAAGTTTCATATTCGGGATCATGCCATTGCTCCATTGGCTTTCAAGTAAGCTTAAAATTTCTTGTTGAGCACGTTCTACGTCGTAATGTCGTTGACCAATTGCTATAAAACAACTATCCCATAGCCACTGATGAGGGTATAACCCTTTGGCTGGAACAGTGTGTTTACCTTCGTCGTTATCTTTTAATACATCAATGCAAGCTTCGGCTAATTGTTCGTCGGTCATTGTTACTAGTATAACCTGCTAATGCTTTAGCGGAAATTGTTAAAATTAATCGGAAAGTCAAAATCTTGTTTTTTAATTAACCTCATTGCTTGTTGAAGTTCATCTTTTTTAACGCTGGAGACTCTAACAGCCTCACCCTGAATTTGAGTTTTCACTTTAGGTAATTCATCGCGTAGTAATTTTGTTATTTTTTTAGCTTTTTCTTGGTCTAGGCCTTGTAAAAAAGGTACTTCTTTGACTGTTTTTAGATTTGAAACAACCACTTCTTTGCTAGTATCAAGGGTTTTTTGATCTTGCCCACGGAGGCTTAACTTTTTACGGATAATTTCTATAATTGTATCTATCTGGTATTCACTATTGCCAGTAATTTTAAACCCAGTTTTATCTGTATTGAGCCACACCAGCTCTGCTGGTGTGGCTTTAAAATCGTAGCGAGATGTAATTTCTCGTACGGATTGATCAAAGACATTGTTCATTTCGGCTTTATCGTATTCACTTACAGTATCAAAAGAAAAATTTGCCATAATAATTTACCTAACAATTTCTATTGGGATATCTAATTTTTTAGCAGCTTTGTACGCCCAGGTTACGATTTGGTTTAATGTATTAGCGGCGAGTTTACGCTCTTCTTCATTAATTTCTATTTTCTTTTCCATTTTATCGATTATTAAAAGTAGTTCTTTTATATTATTATTGTGCATATCTAGCTTATCTTAAATTTTATCTAAACGATCATTCAGTTTTTTAATTTCTACAGTATGTAAATTACCTGACTGCTCAAGAGTGCCCATTCTGCCGTCTAATTTGTTCATTTGGTCTTCAAGCCCGACCATACGGCCGTCAAGACCATCCATCCTGCCTTCTAATCTCACAAATCCATCAGATGTCATTTGCATGATTTCTTGCAAGACTGTCATGATATCATCGGTTGTAACGCTAGGCATATTAAATTACATTATACGACTTAAGATATAAGGCTAGCAATGGTATAATTATCAACAAATGACGTTCCAGAATAAGCAAATTGCAGAAGTTGCAGATAAGTTAACAAAGCGATTGAAAACTTTAGATGAAAAATCTTCAGTTTTACGAGCTGTTGAATTAAAAGCACTTTATGCGCAAATTCCTTCACTAGAGCCAAAACAGCGAGCTAGTTTTGGCAAAGAAATTAATCAGCTTAAAAGTTATTTAGAAGGCTTGGTTCAAGATAATGTTATTGAATCAGAAGCTTTATTGCCAATTGATGTTACAGCGCCGTTTGATGTTAATACACAAGTTGATAAAAAACCCAGGTTACTTTCAAGTGACAAGGGAAGTACTCATCCATTAATGAAAGAAATAGAAGTAGTACTAAATATTTTTGAGCGCATGGGTTTTGAAGCCGTTGAATCACGCCAATTAGATGATGATTTTCACATGTTTGAGGCCTTGAATTTCCCAGAGGGTCATCCTGCGCGAGATGATTATGACACTTTTATGACTACAGAAAAACTGATAGCTCCCGCCCACACTAGTACTATGCAAAACCGAGTATTAAAAACTCGTAAACCACCTATTCAGATGGTTATTCCTGGGCGTGTCTTCCGTAACGAAGATCTAGATGCCACTCATGAGCATACGTTTTATCAGCTAGAAGGTATGTACGTAGACAAAGACATAAATACTGGGCATTTAATAGCAACCCTAAAAACCTTTTTAGAAGAATATTTTCAGGAAGAACTCCAGGTACGGACTCAACCATTTTACTTCCCATTTACAGAACCTAGCTTTGAATATGCAGTTAAACGGCCTGGGCGCGATTGGATTGAGTTACTTGGTTGTGGCATGATCCACCCCATTGTTTTAACAATGGGAGGGATTGATCCTAAAGTTTATACTGGCTTTGCTTGGGGTTTTGGTATTGATAGATTAGTGATGATGAAATACGGCATAGAAGATGTTCGTCATTTTGAATCTGCTAGATTAGATTTCTTGAGGCAGTTTAAATGAAAATTGTAAAAAAAATTACCGTAAAAGAACTTCAAGATATGGCAAACAAAATGTACGGTGAATTTGTTAAGACGGACGTAGATGTTGCTAAAAGAATTGTAATTATTGATATGCCGATGCATTATGATGGCGAGCAAGAGTTGTTACAAAACGGCTCTAAGCAAAAAGATATCTGGGGCATAAACCTTCATCCTGGCGATTTTGGCACAGATAATTTTATAGAATTTGACTCTATGATTAATATAAAACCGTCACTTGGTAACGCATCAAAAGATATTCTGGATGGTAATATCAAGAGTCAGATTATTGAAATGATTAATGAAGTTGTCCATGAGTAGTCACGATTTTAACTATCATGCTTGGGCGAATCAATCTGTTTTTTGGCAGTTGGGTAATATTGGTTCAGAAGTTGGTAGAGCATTGACCGCTAAAAAAAATGGAAATCAAAAACGAATGTTGAGTGCTTTCTATAGAGGGATTGACTTAATTAATGCAACCGTTAAAGCTTGGGTAGAAAACGGAAAGTCGCCATACGAGCTTCTAATTGCCCGTGAGCAATTTGCAAAATCCATTTTAACTGAAGAAATAGATACTACGCTAGAGCAATATTTTATCCAATTTGCTATAGCAGAAAGGTTACGTTCATATAATGGGTAGGATAGTTCAAAAAAATATTCCTAGTGACACAAATAATATTGTGGTATTTGTACATGGTCTTGGTGTCAGGTGGGATTCTCGTGGCATGTTCACAGAAAATGTAGAATCTTTACCAATAAATTGGGGCAGTCTATTGTTTGATTTGTATGACGTTAAAGGAGATGATGTATTTGTAATAGATTTAAAAGAACAAGCGAGTAGATTGAATGGAATTATTAAAGAATTAAACAGGGATTTTCCAGATGTCAAATTACACATTATTGCACACTCAAAGGGCTGTATTGTGACCGCACTGGCGCAACCCATAGTTAAAGGTAAAGTAATTTTTCTTGCTCCGCCAGAAAAATTCGGCAGTGATTTACAAAAATATTTTGAAGAATATCCAGGTACTAAAAAATCAGAAAATGAGTTAACTGTACCCAGAAAAGATGGTACAAACACTCACATACCATTAAGATATTTTGATGAATCTACATCTATTGATGCACAACAAGCTGTCATAGATTATTCAAACCAGCAGAAACTTATAATCATACAAACATTGAATGATGAGGTTATTGGCAAAACTACGTATTCTCAATTACTTGGTAATGATGCGATAGATATTTATCAAATGAATTCAGACCATAATTTTACTGGTCAATTCAGAACTAAATTATTAAATGAACTCGAGGAGTTATTAAAATGAAAAAGTATTTAGTAACTGGGGCGACAAGGGGGATAGGGCGAGCAATAACAGAAACTTTAATTGAACAGGGGTGTTTTGTGTTTGGTATGTACAAAACTGACACAAAGGATGCAAAATTTCTTGAAGAAAATTACCCAGATAATTTGAGAATGATTCAGCTAGACCTAGCTGAATTTTCTAAAATTAATAATTTAATGGATCCATTAGATGACGTACAGCTAAACGGAATAGTTAACAACGCAGGAATTGTATATTTAACAAAGTGGGAGCAATTAGATTTTGAAGAATGGGATGAAACTTTAGCAGTTAATTTGACCGCACCATTGAAGCTAGTCTATGCGTTAAAAGACAAATTAAGTCCAAATGCAAGCATTGTAAACATAACTAGTGTTGATGCAGATTGTGCTGCTTATGACACAATTGCATATGCGGTAAGCAAAGCTGGGTTAATTAGTTTGACAAAATCTTTGAGCGCAGTATTGGGGCCAAAAGGTATTAGAGTAAACGCTGTAGCACCAGGGTGGGTTGAAACAGAAATGACTGCAGGCACATTGCCAGACGAGGCGAAAGAGCTTACTCCACTTGGCAGAAATGCAAAGCCTGAAGAAATTGCAAATGTGGTTAGTTTTTTGCTATCGGACAAATCAAGCTTTATTAACGGCGAGACTATAACTGTAGATGGCGGGCTAACAGTGGTGGATTACACATTATATAAGGAATCAAAAAATGAAAATTAGTTTAAACTGGATAAAGGAATTTACGGAAGTTAAGCTTGGTATAGAAGAACTGGTAACCAAAATTGGCGCTCAACTTGGGGAAGTTGAAGAAGTTATAAACTTAGGTGAAAAATACCAAGGAATTCTAGTAGCAAAAGTGGTTTCTTGTGAAAAGCACCCGAATGCCGATAAGCTAAATATTTGCAAGATAAATGATGGTAAAAAAGCAAAGAACGTTAAGCGTGACAAAGACGGATTTGTGCAAGTAGTTTGCGGAGCACCTAATATTCGCAAAGGGATTACGGTTGCTTGGATCCCACCAGGTGCAGTTGTACCAAGTTCTTTTGACAACGAAAAGTTTACCTTAGAAGCGCGTGAATTACGTGGAGAAGTTAGTAATGGTATGATTGCAAGTGGTAAAGAATTGGCAATTAACGATGACCATGACGGAATTTTGATTATTGATAAATCGTGTAAACCAGGTGATGAGTTAGCAAGCGTATACCAATTAGATGATTATATAATAGACGTAGAAAATAAAATGTTCACTCACCGCCCTGACTGTTTTGGGCAACTTGGAGTGGCGCGAGAAATTGCTGGCATTCAGGGTATTAAATTTACTAGCCCAGACTGGTACTTGGATGTTTTAGATAAGTTAAAAATTGAGACCAAAGATAAGCTAGGGCTTACGTTAGATAATAAGCTGCCAGATTTAGTGCCCCGTTTTATGGCGGTACCAATTGCCAATGTAAAAGTACAAAAATCGCCAATTATGATTCAGAGTTTCTTAAGCCGTGTTGGGATTAAGCCAATCAATAATATTGTAGATATAACAAATTTTGTTATGACCTTAACCGCCCAACCCCTACATGCATATGATTATGATAAGCTTGTTAAATTAGACAAAAGTAAATCAGCTAGTATTGTAGTTAGAAAGCCAACTAGGAGTGAAAGAGTATCGCTATTAAATGGTAAGTCAATTGAGCCTCGCGCCGATGCAATTATGATTGCAACTAAAACGCAGTTAATTGGTGTAGGCGGGGTGATGGGTGGATCATCAACAGAAGTAGATTTTGATTCTAAAAATATCATTTTAGAATGCGCAAATTTTGATATGTATTCAATTAGACGTACAAGTATGGCTAATGGTTTATTTACTGATGCAGTTACAAGATTTAATAAAGGTCAAAGTTCTCGCTCTCAGGATAAAATATTAGCATATACTGTTGCTTGGGTTCAAAAGTTAGCTAGTGGTGAAGTTGCTGGTGAGGTGCTGGATGAACGCAGTGATGTTAGTAACCTGCAACCAGTGATTGTAACAAATGAATTTATAAATTCTCGACTTGGATCTGAGCTGACTAACAAACAGATAATCAAGTTACTTGGTAATGTTGAATTTTTAGTAGAAACTAAAAATAATAAATTACATATAACAGCACCATATTGGCGGACAGATATTGAGATTGCAGAAGATATAGTTGAAGAAGTCGGCCGACTATATGGCTACGATAAGCTACCGATGGTGTTGCCGAAAAGGACATCATCACCAGCTACAAGTAACGAGATGTTAAAAGTTAAAGCTAAGGTACGATCGGTTTTGGCGTCTGCTGGAGCCAATGAAGTTTTAACTTATAGTTTTGTGCATGGCAAATTATTTGATGCAGTTGGTCAAGATAAAAACCTAGCTTTTGCTCTTAGTAATGCCTTAAGTCCAGATTTGCAATATTACCGCTTAAGTTTATTGCCGAGCTTGTTAGATAAAATTCATGCCAATATCAAGGCTGGTCATGGTAAATTTGCGTTGTTTGAAATTAATAAAACCCATGATAAAAGCAATTTACATGAAGATGGTTTGCCAACTGAAGAGGAGAGATTAGCTCTGGTTTTCGTAGCAGATAAAAAACCCGCTCAAAAATACCAGGGTAGCGCATTTTATCAAGCACGATTTTATGCTCAAGAATTGTTGCAGAAGTTTGGATTTGAAAAATTAATTTTTGAGCCTTCACTGACTCATGTTCCCAAAACCAAGACTGACGAGCAGATCTTAGCCCCATATGAGCAATCACGCACAGCCTATGTTAAGACTGCTGAGGGTATTTTGCTCGGAGTGGTTGGTGAAGTTAGACAAAAAGTAAAAAATAACTTAAAATTACCAGAATTTGTGGCCGGGCTTGAACTGAACCTTAAAATGCTTGAGGCATACCAAAAAATGAGTCACTATAAACCGTTATCTCGCTATCCCAAATCTCAACAAGACATTAGTTTAAAGGTATCAGCCAAAGTCAATTACGTGAAGGTGTTTGAGAATGTTAATATTTCTTTAATGAACGCATCCAAAGAACACGGATATGATTGGGATATTAAGCTGATTGATATTTATCAGAAAAATGATGAAACAAAACACTATACTTTGCGTATTATAATTAAACACCCAAATCGTACTCTCGTAACAACTGAAGTTAATAAATTATTGTCTGATTTATCCAAATCAGCCAAAAAAGAGCTTCAGGCTGAACGATTGTAGGCCTTGACAAAATAATATTGTGGTGTATTATTAGGCTCAGTTTAGTTGAGTCATTGATGTGATTCCTAAATCGTAACTTGACAGATGTAAAAAAACAAATAGACAACGTTATAGTTCTATAAATTTTATAGAACAATATCGTTGTCTATATTAGATTTTCGAATAGTGCCAAATATCAGATGGGGATGGCACTGTTCATCGCAGAGAGTGATGATATTCGTTTTGGCGGACGAACGTCTCTCACCGTCATGGTGATAATATTTGAGAATGTAAGGGGCAAGCTCAGATATTCTCTCTGCGGTTATCGTGGAGATCCAGCCGAGTATGCCTAGCGCATACCTTCCTCTCCAGTGCGGTTGGATCTCCACACTCGTCATCTCTGGCATAACTCCAAAGGATGTCGATCCTCGAACCTTTGATGTTCACGATAAGCGACAATCGATTCGCATTAGCGGAGGGTCGGAGACGTCAATCTATCAAGCGTCGAGCAAAAGTAGAGTTTGAACTTTAAAAGTTCCTCCTTTTTACACTCCGCTTAATATTGTTTTACATCTGTCCTTTCCCAGAAAACATTTAATTGTAGTGTTTTGTGTGAAGGTTTAATAGTAAAATATAAACAATGAAATACATTTGGCGCATATTAAAGTTTACGTCTAGTTTGTGGCCATACTATTTGGCTGTTAGTGTAGCCAGTATATTTATTAGTCTTTTAAATATGCTATTGCCCCTTTTAAGTGGTATGGCGATTGATGAGATTAGGCAAGGCACAACCACAAATCTAACCAAAGTTATATGGATTGTAGTTGGTATATTTTTGATTGATGTAGCAACAACTATAATTTCTAATCTAGGTGGCTATCTTGGTGATCAAATGTCAGAAAGATTGCAACGCTTGTTGAGTCGGTGTTATTTTGAGCATATTTTAACTTTGTCTCAGCAATATTTTGACCAAGAACTTTCTGGTAAAATTATTAATCGTTTAAATAGATCAATTGAGCAAATTGTTAGTTTTATGCATATGTTTAGTAACAACTTTTTGCAGTTTATTTTTAGTACTGTTTTTGCATTAGTAATAATTGCTTTTTATTCTTGGCCAATTGCTTTGTTGCTATTTTCATTGTACCCAATTTACATTTGGATGACTATCAAAACCAGTGGCAAGTGGATGAAATATCAGCACAAAAAAAATACATATCGTGACATTGCTACTGGGAGATTTACCGAGAGTATTAACCAAATAAAAGTAGTTAAAAGTTTTACCCAAGAAGTCCGAGAATTAAAGTTTTTTGATAAACAATATGCAGGAGTTGTTAAGGTAAACAAGCCACAATCTAAATTATGGCATAAAAGAGATATTCAAAGACGAATTGTGTTAAACGTTATATTTTTTGGGGTATATATGTTGATTTTTGTACAAGCTGCTCATGGTGTATTTACCCCTGGGCAAGCTGTAGCTTTGATTTTGTATGCCATGCAAATTAGAATCCCAATATTTACAATTAGCTTTTTGGTAGAAAATACTCAGCGTGCGGTTGCAGATAGTAAAGATTATTTTGAGGTCATGAACACGCAACCAGATATTAAAGACCTTCCAGGATCAGTAAACTTAAAAGCAAGTAAAGGTAAAATTGAATTTGATAAAGTAGGTTTTGCTTATGATGACAAAAAGGTTCTTAAAAATATTACTTTTACAGTTAAGCCAGATACAAAAATCGCACTTGTGGGTGAAAGTGGCGAAGGCAAGACAACACTTACTAATTTACTGTTGAGATTGTATGAACCCCAAACTGGACAAATTATTATAGATGACCAGAATATTGCAGATGTTACACAGGCTAGTTTGCGTAAACAAATTGGTGTGGTGTTTCAAGAGCCAGCTTTGTTTAGTGGAACTATCAAAGAAAACATAGCTTATTCAAACAAACAAGTTTCCGACAAAGACATTAAAGCTGCCGCTAGGTCTGCTAACGCCCATGATTTTATTAGTAAGTTCGATAAAGGTTACGATACTGAAATAGGTGAACGAGGGCTTAAGCTTAGTGGTGGTCAAAAACAACGTATTGCAATAGCTAGGGCACTATTAAAAAATGCTCCGATATTAATTCTTGACGAGGCAACTTCAAGTCTAGATAGCAAAAGCGAAAATATGGTACAAGAAGCTTTAAAGAGATTGATGAAGGGTCGTACGACCCTTATTATTGCGCACCGCTTAAGTACGATTCAGCATGTAGACCAAATCATTACACTTAAAAATGGAACAGTCGATGAAGTTGGATCACCAGCCGAATTAGCTGAAAGTGGTGGAATTTATGCTCAATTACTAGAAATGCAACGTGGAGGTTCAGCTAAGCAACTAAAACGTTACGAGATTAAATCTTAAATTAATTTGATTTGCCAAAGATGCCCTGTAACTTTAGACCCATCTCAGGTAATCCAATAGCTATTTTCATTCTCTTGTCACAGTAACATATATGACATTTTCGGAGAATACAAATTTTGACTTCATCGGATACAACTCTTGATGTCACGAAGTTCTATCGTAAATTGAGTTGATGAAGTAATAAATATTTGTCTAAATGGCGAATCATATTTTGAAATACTACAATTATTTCGTATACTTTTTAGTGACGCACCGCATACGGGGGTATTTAATATAATAATTAGGAGGTTAAATGGGGCAAACTACGCAAAGAGCATTCGCACTGAGTTTAGCAATTTTATTTTTAGTTACGACTGTTGGATTTAGTGCATATGTAATGTGGGAAATGTTTAGTAAAAAAGATGACACCAAGGCTACCACTCAGCAAGAGACAGCTGCCGATGCATCACAACAACCAAAGGATTATATGCAAGATTTTACACCATATGGAGACCAAAGAATTACGGAATTTAAATACGAAGACAAAAAAGTTGGCGATGGCGCAGAAGCTACCGAAACTTCAACTGTTAAAGTTGAATATACCGGTGCACTAGCTAAAGATGGTTCTATTTTTGATTCAACAGATTCTCGTGGAGGTGAACCAGCAGAATTCCCACTAGACCAAGTTGTTGAAGGGTTTAGAAAAGGTATTGCTGGCATGAAGGTCGGTGGTGAACGTCGTATCTTTATTCCGGCAGCTATGGGTTATGGTAGTCAGTCACCATCAGCCGCGATTCCTCCAGATTCTGATCTAGTATTTGATGTCAAACTGGTTGAGGTAAAATAGCAAAAAACACAACATATAGTGTCTTGACGTTAAAGGTATACGCTATATATAATTAATTTGTACCATAAGAACTTTAAATAAACACACCAAAAGACAAAATTCACCATATGGGAGCCTTTTTGATGAGACTAAAAAAGGGGTGAGTTTGTCTCCATAAAAAGGGGGAAACTATGGCAAAAAATATAACAATCTACACAACAAACACCTGCGCTTATTGCAGTATGGTTAAAAAGTTCCTTACGGCTAAAGGTAAATCTTATGAAGAAGTTAACCTTGACCAAGAACCAGCGCGTCAGCAAGAGGCGTTAGAGCTTAGTGGGGCGTTAACTGTGCCGGTTACTGTTGTCACAAAAGAAGATGATAGCCGGGAAGTGGTAGTTGGCTATAATCTATCAAAGCTTGCGCCAGCAGTTGCTTAACAGTATATAATAAGCACAAGACAAATAAACCGGAGCGCTAATTTTGAGATAAAGCTAAATTATAGCGCCCGGTTTTTGTTGTTAAAACAAAGCTAACCACAATAGATATTAAATGAATTGTTTAAAGATTAATTAGGGAAATGTATTATGAGCAACCAAAAGTTTCAAGAAAATGAAAATCATGAAATGATGAAAAAACCAGAACTACTTGATGTTGTGATGATTGGAGCTGGACCAGCTTCGTTAAGTGCAGCAATATACACTACCCGTGAAGATTTAAAGACAGTATTATTTGAAAAATCAGTAATTGGTGGATTAGCGGCAATTACTGATTGGGTAGATAATTATCCAGGGTTCCCTAAAGGTTTAGCTGGTCTAGACTTAGCTGAAGATTTGCGCAAACAAGCTGAGCGATTTGGGGCTGATATAAGACTTGGTGAGGTCACAAAAATTATCGCTAACCCAGATGGTACTAAAACTTTAGTTACTACTGATGGTAAAATTCAAGCCAAAGCTGTGTTGATCGCCACAGGTAGCGATTATAAAAAAATTGGCGTACCGGGCGAGCAAGAGTTTTATGCCCGCGGCGTACACTACTGTGCGACCTGCGATGGAGCGTTTTATCGTGATAAAAAATTGGTGGTAGTTGGCGGTGGTAATTCAGCCGTACAAGAAGCTTTATTTTTGACTAAGTTTGCTAGCCATATTGATATGTTAGTACGGAGCGACTTACGTGCCTCTGAGGTGCTAATCAAAGAACTTGAGGCTAATAGTAAAATCACCATCCATAGGGGTACTACAACTGATGAAATTATTGGCCAAGACAATAAAGTTGTTAAAGTAATCGGTACCAAAGACGGTAAAAAACAAGAATTTATTACAGATGGTGTGTTTGTGTTTGTGGGTTTATTGCCAAACACCCAATTTTTAAATACTAGCCCCTTAGAGCTAGATGAAGTCGGCCTAATTAAAACTGATTTAAACTTACAAACAAATATACCAGGAGTGTTCGCGGCTGGTGACGTCCGTAGTGGGGCAACCATGCAAATAGCCTCGGCCGTGGGCGAAGGTGCAACCTCAGCCCTACGCATTCGTGAATATCTCGAGCACAAATTATAAGTTTGATGAGTAACCGGGGAAGTAGTCGCTAACTACTTGATGTTTAGGTATACCGCTGTTAATTAAATCTCTAGAAATGACTTCTACCATTGGTTCTGGACCAGATAAAAAAATGTGAGTATTCGGCTTAAGTTTAATATTTTCTAAAATTCGGTCGGACGATAATTGCCCTGATAAGCCCGACCAAGTTTTACTTGGTTGAGAAACAATATATTTTGTTTGAACACGCCCTAACAACTTGTTTTCTATAAATTCAGATTCATCGCGTGATGCATAAAGTAGTTGAATGTCTCGCTCTTCATTTTTATCTTGTAGCCACTTTATAATGCTCCGAAAAGGCGTAATACCAATTCCACCGGCAATAAAAACAAGAGGGATAGATTTATCAACTGGCAAAATAAAATCACCAATTGGCTCGGCAAAATTTAATTCTTCTCCAGGGTTTAGGCCCAGTAGTGTTTGCTTAAATGTGGAAGATTCTGGAATAATTTTTGTGGTTATTGCCAATAATTCCTCAGTAGGTGAGGAGTAAATTGTGAACCAACGTTTTTGGCCACGACTGTCTGGGTGATTGTGCGGTAAATAAAGTTCCGTAAATTGGCCAGATACATTATTTACTTTTTTGTTGGGTTTAAACCAAAAAGTTTTAATAGCCGAGGTGTGATGTTCAGTAAATTCAAGGGTAGCTTTCATGATTATATTTCGTTAAGTTTATTAGGAAAGTCTGTGCATATTGCGACATCACGGTAAATAAATTTGATGATTTTAGCAATCCAAACTTTGTTAAGTGTGTAAATGTATATGTCTAATTTTTTACGCCTGGCCAAAAAGTAGGTTAGTAAATTCAGTAGACCGTAGTTTAAGCCAATCCCGTTGGCCTTCATTTTGCTGGCATGGTTAATTATTTCAAACGGGCTGTGATGTTCTAAGATATAACAGAAACTTTCTGGGCTATGTTTTTTAATGGCACGAATCGCTCGATGATTAAACGATGCAAATTTAACATTTACACTAGGGTATTTTTTAGTTATTGACATTAAACGGTCCGGGTCAATGTATTCTTTTAATTCTAAAATGACAGTTTTGCCATTTAATATCTCTAAAGCTTCGGCTAAGGTTGGTAAAGTTGGGCAAGGAATGTGAAGCTGACGTAGAGTGCAGGCTCTAATTTTTAAATCTACTCCGTAATTGCGCTTTAAGTCGGCATCGTGACTTAAGACAATTTTGTTATCACGCGTGAGTCGCAGATCAATTTCAATTATATCCACTTTGGCAGACAAGCCTTCACGGATAGACTCTAATGTGTTTTCTAGCGCCAAGCCAGCAGCGCCTCGGTGACCAATAATTTTCATCTTAAATTAATTGTACTATAATAGTTGCTATGGCAGAATACGCAACCAAAGATGAAGTAAGAGAAATAGTCAGAGAAGCTGTCGATGACTTATCAGAAATTATTGCAAATTTTGCATCACAAGTTGACGAACGCTTTAATCGAATTGAAGAACGTTTAGAAAAAATCGAAAAATCACACGATAGACTATTAAATACGATTGACGGATTTGTGAAGCGTCTTGATGAAGTAGAAACCGAACAATTAGCTCGAGATCGCCAATTTGATAGGCTAGTTGCTTGGGCGCACAAAGTCTCTGAAAAAACAGGGATCCCACTAGAAAATTTATAAAGGAGAATAAAATGGCAGATTTTAATAAAATATTAGACGCAGGAGATATAGAAAACGGTGTCATTAATACGGTAGTTGAAATTCCTAAATGGTCTACTCTTAAAATAGAATGGAACCGTGAGTTAGCAATTTTTGAATTAGATAGGGTTGAACCTAGTATATTTGCAAAGCCCGTGAATTATGGATTTATCCCACAAACACTAGATGAAGATGGTGATGAACTAGATACGTTAATATTGACTAATGACCCGATTCCAACTGGAGTATATTTGAAAGCCAAGGTTGTGGGAGTTATGCGATTTGTAGACGACGGTGAAGTTGACGACAAAATAATTTGCGTGCCTGCTGATGACCGCAACACTGATAATGCGATTAATAGCATTGATGATATACATGAACAATGGAAGAAGAAATTAGAACATCATTTTAATCACTACAAAGATTTGAAAAAACCAGGCTCAACTTCAGTGAAAAGTTGGGGTAATGCTGAAGAGGCTAAGCAGATTATCAAAGAATGCCAAACTCGATGGCATGATCAGTAATTAGTTAAAATAAAATAAATCACATTAGTGAATATAGATAAAATAAGTACTAAAACTAGGATTATATGGCAATAGACCGCATAAGACGTAAAGCTGGCGTACCAAGAATATTTTTAATATCGCTTGGTGTGACTTTGTTAATAGTCGCAGTAAAGTATATTGTTCACAGAATGGGGCTTGAAGTCATAGAACAAACATCACTACATAACGGGGTGATTTCTAGCGTTGTTTTTGTAATTGGTTTTATATTATCGGCAACAATTGCAGATTATAAAGAAAGTGAAAAAATTCCATCAGAATTCGCATCAACCATTCAAGATATTTATGATGACGCAGAATCTATTCATAATACGTACCCTGGGTTTGACCTAAAAAGGTTACATAAAAGTTTAATGGGTATAGCTAATTCATTTAGAAGTGGAACACGTACAAACCGCGCAAAACTTAGGATTGACATTGGTGACTTGCATGAAATATTTGCTCAGATGGAATCAGCCAAAGTCCCGCCAAATTTCATTGCCAAACTAAAACAACAACAATCACAACTACTGAAAAACTTATATCGCGTAAATTATATTCAGAAGATACATTTTATCCCCTCAGCTTATTTTTTGGCACGAACCATGATTATTATCGTAGTCGGGTTGCTTATAGTCACTAATATTGACCCATTTTATGGTGGGCTTTTAATAACTGGCGCGATTTCTTTTATTTTGCTGTACATAATTTTACTTATTAAAAAGATTAGTGTGCCATTTCAAGAGCGGGGCGAAACCAACGATGATGTTAGCTTATTTTTAATACGTGAAACCGTAGAATACCTAAATAAAAATCAACCCAAGTAGTAAGTCATTTTTGCTTATGCTATAATAATTCTAATTAAACAAGGGTAAAAAATGAAAACAAAAGTTGCAATTAACGGATTCGGCAGAATTGGGCGAAATGCTTTTAAAATCGCCTTTGAAAGGTCGGATGTTGATATTGTCGCAATTAATGATTTAACTAGCACCAGTACTTTAGCGTATCTTTTAAAACACGACAGTACTTACGGCGCTTATGATAAAAATGTATCATTTGATGACAATAATTTAATCATTGATGGTTATAAAATTCCGGTTACTTCCGAAAAAGATCCGAAAGCTCTACCATGGAAGGAGCTAGAAGTTGATGTAGTTATAGAATCCACCGGGCGTTTTACCAAGAGTGAAGATGCGCGAGCACATTTAACAGCTGGCGCTAAAAAAGTGGTAATTTCTGGCCCGACTAAAAGTGGCGATATTGACACAATCGTGCTTGGTGCTAACGATGAAAAGCTGGATAAAGCGACAGACATAATAAGCAATGCTAGCTGTACAACCAATTCACTGGCTGCCGTCATGTCAATTATGGACGATATTTTTGGGGTGGAGAAGGCTATGTTAACGACAGTGCATAGTTACACCGCTAGTCAAGTTTTGCAAGATGGGCCAGCCAAAGATTTGCGAGAAGCTAGAGCAGCTGCTGAAAATATAGTGCCGACTACTACTGGTGCGGCCATTGCGGTAACCCTTACGGTACCAGAGCTTAAAGGCAAATTTGACGGTATGAGCGTACGTGTGCCAACGCCAGTCGTGTCATTAAGCGATATTACCATGGTGCTTAAAAAAGATGTGACCAAAGAACAAATTAACGATGCTTTAAAATCCGCAATTAATGAACCTTATTATCAAGGGGTGCTTGATATTAGCGAGGAGCCATTAGTAAGCAGTGATTACATTGGTAATAGCCATTCAGGGATAGTTGATTTGCTTTTAACTAATGTTGTAGCTGGTAATCTAGCAAAAGTGGTTGTTTGGTACGATAATGAATGGGGTTACAGTAATAGATTAGTTGAAGTTGTAGCTGATTTAGGCAAGCAACTACATCAATAGTTGCAATATGTCCAAGAACAAAAATAAACAAATTTTTAAACCATATTTAATTGCCGGGTTATCGGTTTTTTGGATAATTGTTTGGGTGATAATTTTATCTTTGCAAGTTTTTGGGAGTGTAGGATTTTCGCTATTGATGATTGACCTAGATACAATATTGGTAATTGTAACTGTCGTCACTTTATTTTTTAGTACTTATAGTACGACTAGGCTAAAATGGGTTAAAATAAAACATATGCATAAAGGGAAACGATGAAGATTTTTATTGGTGCAGACCACAATGGGTTTAGATTAAAAGAGCATATTGAGGCTTATTTGCGTAAACTTGGGCATGAAGTTAAAGATGTTAGTGGAAATAAATTAGATCCACACGATGATTTCCCTATCCACAGTGCTAAAGTTGCTAATAGTGTACTTATAACACCAGATAGTTTTGGAATTTTATTATGTGGTAGTGGGCAGGGTGTGTGTATGGCGGCGAATCGTTATAAAGGAATTAGGGCTAGCTTGGTGTGGAATCAAAACGAAGCTCGATTATCACGCTCTGATGACGATGCGAACATACTATGTATACCAGCCAGAGAATTTAAATCTCTTGATAGTGTAAAAAGTATTATTGATTTATGGCTGGACACACCTTTTGACGGTGCTGCGAGATATGTCAGGCGAATTAAACAAATGGATGAGTTAAATTAATGGCGATAGTTTGCCCAACTGTACTGGCTAGCGATGCGCATGATTTTCAGACTCAAATGAATAAAGTTTCTGCTTTTGCAAAACGTATACAAATTGATTTAACTGATGGTATATTTGCCCCCTCGCCAACAATTGCCTTAGAGCAAGTTTGGTCACCAGACGGTATTGCGATTGATTTGCACCTGATGTTTAAAAATCCACTAGAACAACTTGACGAAGCCATAAAGCTGAAACCAAACATGATAATTGTGCACGCTGAGGCAGAAGGCAACTTTTTAAAGTTGGCAAGTTTTGTGCACAAGCATGGCGTAAGGGTAGGTGTGGCATTGCTTGCAAAAACATCAACTCATGTTATAAAACCATCTTTACCAGAGATTGATCACGTTTTGATTTTTAGCGGTGATCTTGGCAAATTTGGCGGTACTGCTGATATAAACTTACTAAACAAAGTCACACAATTAAAAGAGTGGAAGCCAGAACTTGAATTTGGTTGGGATGGTGGTATTAAAGATACAAACATAAAACAACTCGCTAAAGGTGGTATTGATATTCTGAATGTTGGTGGTTACATTCAAAAAGCCATAGAACCAAGATTAAACTACGAAAAACTTAATTCATTAATAGCGTAAGCGTGATATAATTTTGAATATATGGGTGGAGAGTCACATTCTATACAAAAACTAGAGCTGATTGCCAACACCGTGCGAGAAGACATTATTAAAATGCTTGAACACGCTGGTAGTGGTCATAGTGCTGGGCCACTTGGTCTAGCCGATATATTTACGGCTCTTTATTTTGATATCTTAAAGCACGATCCAAAAAAACCGGACTGGGATGAGCGAGATATCTTGTTGCTTAGCAATGGCCACTGTGTGCCAGTACGCTACGCAACCATGGCAAATGCTGGATATTTTGATAGAAAAGAACTATTATCATTACGACAATTTGGTTCACGTCTGCAAGGTCACCCAGAGCGACTCAAACTACCAGGGCTAGAAAATACCAGTGGACCACTCGGTTGTGGGTTGAGCCAAGCTTGTGGAATTTCTTTAGCAATGCGTATGGACAATGACACACACCGCTGGGTTTATGTGGTAATGGGTGACGGTGAACTGGACGAGGGTAATATTTGGGAAGCAGCTATGTTAGCGCCAAAATATAATCTACATAATATTATCGGAATAATAGACAGGAATAATATTCAGATTGATGGTACGACAGAAGATGTTATGCCATTAGAAGATCTAAAAGCTAAATGGGAAAGTTTTGGTTGGGATGTACAAGAAGTTGATGGGCATAATATTGAGGCATTTATTGACACCTGTTCAATGGCGAGAGCAAACACAACAAAACCTACCATGATAATTGCCCATACAGTACCTGGTAAGGGTGTTGGCTTTATGGAATATGATTTTCATTGGCATGGAGGTGCGCCAGGTGTTGGCGTGCCAGATAAAGCCCAGGCCAAAATAGCTTTGAAAGAACTCCGAACATTAGGTGGCAAAATTAGGAGCGAGCATGAGTGATATGCACTTAACTTTTAAATCATGGACAAATGCAGATGTTGAGTTGGAACCTAACCGCAAGGGTTTTGGGCGAGGACTGCTGGAGGCTGGCAAACATAATAAAAATGTAGTTGCTGCTTGTGCTGATTTAACTGAATCTACCCAGATGCATCTATTCAAAGAAGCTTTCCCGGAGCGTTTTATAGAAATTGGTGTAGCTGAGCAAAACTTAGTAACCGTTGGCTCTGGCTTAGCATCACAGGGTAAGATGCCGTTTGTAAGTAGTTATGCTGCTTTTAGCCCGGGGCGCAACTGGGAACAAATTCGTACCACAATTTGTCTAAATGACCTACCAGTTAAAATTATTGGCTCTCATGCTGGAGTAAGTGTTGGTCCGGATGGAGCGACTCATCAAATGCTCGAAGACATTGCTTTGATGCGAGCACTGCCAAACATGACGGTAATTGCCCCCTGTGATAGTGTTGAGGCCGAAAAGGCTACAAAATTACTAGCAACTTATAAAAAACCAGCGTATATGCGTTTGGCGCGAGAGGCTGTGCCTATAATAACTACCAAAGAAACACCTTTCGAGATTGGCAAGTCTTATATTTTGGATAGTGGCAGTGATATAACAATTATCGCTACCGGTACTATGACATTCCAGGCATTACTCGCATCAGAAATACTATACAAAGAGGGTATAGAAGCAGAGGTTATACATTGCCCAACTATCAAGCCACTTGACGCCACCACAATTCTCAGGAGTGTGAAAAAAACCAAGCGAGTTATTACAGCCGAGGAACATCAAATTACAGGTGGTCTTGGTGGGGCAATTGCCGAATTTTTAGGAGAACACTATCCAGTACCAATGCGCCGTATTGGTGTTCATGACCGCTTTGGCGAATCTGGCAAGCCGGATGAATTATTTAAACATCTTGGCCTAACTGCCAAGCACATAGCCCTCGCTGCTCATCAAATTTGTGTATAAAATAGGAGTAAATCAATGTCATTAACGCTTAAACAAATGAGACAAAATTGCGAAGATGCTCGCCAGCTGATGGAGCGAACCCGTAGGGGGAAGTTTGCTGTTGGGGCCTTTAATTTAGATAATCAAGAAACTCTAATAGCAGTTGCCAGGGCAGCTAAAAAACTAAAAGCACCTGTCTTGGTAGAAGTCAGCAAAGGCGAGGTTGACGCACTAGGGTTAGATAATGTCCGTGACATGGTAGATAATTATAAAGCCGAATACGGCATAGAAATGTACATAAACCTAGATCATAGCCCGTCGGTAGAAGATGCACTAGACGGTATTGAAGCTGGTTTTGAATTCATACACATAGATGTATCACAAGCTAATCATGAGGCAACCAACCAAGAGATTATTGAGGCAACTAAAGAGGTGGTTAATTATTCGCGGTTAACTGGAGCCTTAGTAGAGAGTGAACCGCATTATTTTGGTGGAAGCTCTAACTTACACACCGAAAAGATTGATTACGCAGAAATACAAAAAACCTTTAGCACACCATCGGACGCTAAGGCTTTTGTGGATGCAACCGGGATTGATACTTTTGCAGTAGCAATCGGTAATTTGCACGGTAAATACCCTGTACCTAAAAAGTTGGACTTGGTGTTGCTAGAACAGATTAGACAAGTTTTGGCTTGTAATATAAGTTTGCATGGTGGCAGCGGAACGCCTGGACATTATTTTGAGGATGCCGCCAAAATTGGAGTTAGCAAAATAAATATCAATTCAGATATGCGGGTTGCTTACAGAGACACCCTAGAGAAGGTTTTAGCTGATAATGAAGATGAATACGCAGTTGTAAAATTGATGGGCAAGGTAATTTCAGCCGTACAAAAAGTTGTAGAATCAAAAATTGAGGTTTTTGGGTCTGCTGGTAAAGCCCAGGTAAGGAAGTAGCTCTTGAAACGCACACACATAGTAGCAATTGGAGCAGCTGTTCAGGATGTATTTCTAGAAGGGAAGATATTTAAGCCACAAAAAGAACACGGCGAGCTTGTCAACGAATTTGAGCTTGGAACGAAAAATGAAATAGACAGAGTAACAATAAGTACTGGTGGTGGCGCTACCAATGCGAGTGTAACATTTGCAAAGTTAGGGCTAAACAGCTGGTTTATGGGGCGAATTGGCGAAGATGTTGCTGGACGAGTCGTGCTTGAATCTTTGGCTGATGAAAAAGTAAATACAAGCTTGGTTTGGGCATCAAAAGAGCTCGGCACAGGCTACTCAACATTATTATTAGCGCCATCTGGTGAGCGAACAATTTTAACTTATAGAGGGGCATCATCGGCCTTTCAACTACAAACGACACGCTTTAAATCGGTAAAGCCAGATTGGTTTTATATTAGTTCATTATCAGGTGATATTGAATCGCTTGAAACTATTGTTGCTTATGCCAAAAAACGCAAAATTAAAATAGCCGTTAATCCTGGTAAGGGCGAATTAAAAGAGCGGGTAAGGTTTAAAAAATTATTGGATGACTTTTCAATTTTAAGCATCAACAAAGAAGAGATGGAAGAGCTTTTCGGCACGGCAGACTTATTTACACTACTTAAAAAAGCTAACGAACATGTAGGTATTGTGGTGGTGACAGATGGACCGAGAGGTTCTTATGTAATAGACGGTTCAAAAATATATAAAGCTGGTATGTACAAAAATGTAAAAGTGGTAGACAGAGCTGGAGCTGGTGATGCATTTTGTAGCGGTTTTGTAGCGATGATTGCAAATGGTAAAACAGTTGAAGAAGCTATTACATATGGGAGCGCTAACTCAACCAGCGTGGTTAGCAAAATTGGTGCCAAGGCAGGTATTTTGCGCACTAGTCGCGGTTTAGATACTATGAAAATCCAAATAACAAACCTCTAGTTATATTTTCTATAAATTAAAAATATGGTAAAATAGATTTAAGCATAAGTGTAATGGGGGAGTAT
>CAZSVQ010000012.1:0-22341 GCA_964610345.1 uncultured Candidatus Saccharibacteria bacterium
TTTAGGTGAATTAAGCCCCATTAAAGTTTTATAGTCGTACCGAAGCTCCAGCCAAGCATAAACACTTTGAACCAGTGCTTTTTTGTTCTATCATTAGCTAATGAGAAAAATTACATTTATTGGTACAGGTCATGGTATGCCTAGGCAGTCATTGAGCTCATCTCTTTTGATTGAGTGTGGCGAACATAAGTTACTTGTTGATGTTTCTGATGGGGGAGGTGTTTCTAGAAATTTAATCCAAGCTGGAGTAGAGCCAAGTAGCATTGATTCAGTTTTTATAACACATTCAGACAGTGACCACATAACTGGAATAATCAATCTTATTCGTTGGTTTAGTCGTGATGTACGCCCACGTAAAATTTATGGTCTGGCGCCAACGCTTGAATCTGCAAAGACAATAATTGAGGCTGTTGAAAGTCGAGCACTCGGAAAGCTCGGTGATTCTATTGAATTTACCGAAGTGAAAGAGGGTGATGAAATAACAATTGGTAATATGAATGTAAAAATTCTATACCACCGTAACAGTAAGACGCCTCAGGCAGGTTTATTGGCTATTTTTCCTGATGGCTATAAATTGGCTGTCATTGGTGACGAACCTATTAAAGAAAATTTTAAGAACATAATTAAAGATGTGGATTTGTTAATTCATGAGGCATTCTGTCTTGACTCAGAAATCGAGATGCATGACCCTCACAGCAAGCACCATGTTACCGCAAAAGAAGCAGCCGTCCTCGCAAAAGAGATTAATGCTAAAAAATTGGCATTGTGGCATATGGAAGATCAAACTCTTGAGACCCGAAAACAGATATACTTTGATGAAGTGAAGACTGCCTATGATGGCAATGTCTTTATTCCGATAGATGGTGATTCATTTGAGTTCTGACCTAAGATTATTGAATAGTTCCGAAGTACATCAACTAGTTCCAGGCAAAATATGCTAAGCACAAGTACCTGAGAGTTAGAATAATACAATCAAAAGGTCTGTCAGATATCGCCCTTAAGCCTCATTAATGACTTCATATCCTGAAGGTGAGGCTACTAACACAAGGCCATAGCAGGTTTCTGCAATCTTTTTCTGAATGATCTGTTTTCCTATTTCATTGAGAGTTGCACCTGATCCTAGGGCATCATCAATAATAAGTACATTCTTATGTTGCGCATCAGACTCAACTATAAAAGTTTGTGATGCATTTAGTATTCTGTCATCTAGTCTTTTAAGAGTTTTTTGGGCAATAAGAATTTTGGCACCTACTTTATGTATTTTAACTCTAGGTATATTTATCTTTAGGCCATTGTCTAGCATGGTCATCAACTGGCTCTGTCTTTGTATTGTTGGAGGAGTGAAAGCTATGGCATCGATATCATATTTGGAGATGATCTCCCTGACTACAGGCTCTAGTCTTTGTATTAATGATGCCATGGTTTCTTTATCTCCAGTTTGTTTAGCAATTACTACCTGTGTACCGAGTTTAGTTTTTCCGAATACTTCAAAGTTGTAGTAATCTATGGACCATACTTTTTTTAGTGAGCTATCTTTAAGAGTTGCATTTAGCTTACTTGTAAAATCTATAGGTGTCTTAAAATTATTACCATAATATTTTGTAATTATTGATATGTATTCCTCTTTCTTTGCATTAGCATCAAGCTTCCTTGCATTACACCATTTTATAAATCCATCGTATCCTATCAATTCTTCTCCCAAGGGGGTTAGACTATAGAAGTTATCTTCTATGAGGCGAAACTCTTCAGGATTATCAATAGCGGGGGTGTCTGTATCTATAGTTTTACTAAAATCTTTATTTCTATAGAATCTGTTCGGCCCAGATCCACTTACGCTGAACTTATCTTTGTTGTTAGCAAGTAGCCTTTGGACATATTGTCTTGTAACTCCAAGCTCTTCTGCAATGGCCTTGGGTCTTGATCCGGGTTGTTTGTTCAAAAAATTGATTAGCTCATCTAGTGTCTTATCGTTATCATCCATAATGCTTACAGTTTACACTATATAGGTTACTGTAAACAAGCTACTGTAAACATTATTTTGATCAAAACACGCATAACAGGTATCTACAAAAGTTCGTACATCGTTCCATATGCCCAGCCACAAGCGAGATTAAGTCGGAACGGTCGTCTTTTTGGGCTATAGGCAAAAACCTTGACTATAATCGTATCAAGATGATACGATAAACGCATATGAATGATACGAATAATCAAATCCTACTACTTTTCAATAAAAACAGCAACCTTAGCTCTTCGCAGATACATAGCCAATTACAAAATATCTCACTCGTAACAGTAAAGCGTAGACTATCCAATCTAAACGAATCTGGCCTACTTAAGCAAACTGGAGCTGGACGCTCTGTTACTTATCAGCTGTCCAAACGAGGGCTATTACTTAGAGACATAGATATATATTCATACTTACAGAAGGATCCAGACGAACGTAGTGACGGCAGCTCATTTAATTTTAATCTCTTCGCACCACCATATATATCATTGTTTTCCAGAGGAGAATTGCACACACTTGAAAGTGCAACTAAAACCTACCGAAACAATGCGTTACGTACAGAAATAGGCCTTCACAGCAAAGAGCTCACGAGATTCATAATCGAATTTTCATGGAAAACTTCACAGATCGAAGGCAACACCTATGACCTTATCTCTACTGAACGATTATTGCGTTATGGTGAAAAATCAAAAAACAATACAGAGTTCGAGGCTCAAATGATCCTTAATCAAAAAGAAGCTCTGGAATACATACTCAAAGATCCACACCAGTGGCATAACCCCACTGTCTCACAACTGGAATCCTTGCATTCCATTGTCGGGAAAAACCTTGGTATCACACGTAACTTACGTAAAGGACTCGTTGGCATAACCGGGACAAACTACCGTCCACTTGATAATGAGTTTCAGATCAAAGATGCTCTTGAGCAACTCTTTCAGTGGATTAACAGTACGGATAATGTTTACGAAAAGGCACTATTGTGCATACTTGGTATCAGCTATATTCAGCCATTCATTGACGGCAATAAGCGGACCAGCCGATTATTGAGCAATGCATTACTACTCAGCGAAAACTATGCTCCACTTTCTTACCGCAATGTTAATGATAGAGTATATAAAGAAGCAACTCTAGTATTTTACGAGCAAAACAGTGTCGTGCCATTTAAACAGCTGTTCATTGAACAATATACCTTTGCTGCCCATAATTATAATGTTGGGTCTAGTAGGCCTGAATAAAACTCCGCTGGGGTTGGGTAGTTTAGGTCTTGATGTGGTCTAAAGAAGTGGTAATCATCCGCTACGGAGCTACTGTATATGACGCTTTATGACGCTCCAGATGTTTTCGCGGCATCACAGGTGTAAGCTTAATCACCGAACTAATAATCCTGACTCTAGTAAAAGTAATACAGTTGTTTTGTTGACTTCAACATCGACAACAAAGTGTTTCAGTATTTTTCCGACTTTATACCCGCTCAATTCATCATATAGTGTCTGCAATTTTATGCCTTACTCTAGTTAATACAAGATTTTTGCTGGGCATGAACCTAATTTATTATACTTTTTAGTTATATCTATAGAACAGTTATGTACGTAAAAAATATACTGTTAATATTAAAATACCGAAATTATTATTAAAATATTCCACTACATGATCTAAATTTAAATTTAATTACTCACCGTACAAATATTAGTCTTAGTCACTCCATGTTGGTGGCCCAGGAAAGTCAAATCTATATGGAGCAGCCCTGTCGTTTCCACAATCATAACCATATCCATTGTTACCACGGTAACATCTATCTATAATTAGTTGACTAAATTCTGGTTTCCAGCCGTTCATCCAATCTGCATGGAATGTCCAGCCCGGCTGAGCACCGGCGTAGATATCCGATGAAAACTTTAATCCACCCGCTCCACTAGGTGGTACCTTCCACCTAAAATGCTCAGATATCTCTGGATATGCTATAGGGTGCGTTGAGGGGCAACCTTGTCCTTCGATATTAAGAGGGTAGGCAACATGATCCCGGTGATTTGGTGAATCTAATTTTGGTGTTCCGTCTAAATTTACAGCTCCACACTGCGGAAATACTATTGTTGCCATAATATAGTTGCCGGGAGGACAAGTAGCAGGGATAGATCCAAGATGATGTAAGTCATTTACTGTGCTTCCCGTATTGCCGTCACGCACACAATCAAAATACGCATTATTTGGAGGTCCGCTCGGAGCATTGCCTGCGTTTGCCCCTGCAATCATTTTAAACCCAGGCGGGAACCAACGAATAGTATCTCCCTTTAGTCTATACGCATATCCTTTCTTATAGTACACTTGCATAAAGTTACCAATACAATCCTCGTAATTTATACCTGCTCGACAATTAGGCCCCATAACCATTGGTTCTGCCATATTAAATTGCTTGGTAGTCGCGTTATAACTATTAGTATCTACCAACATCGGAGCCCAATAGCCTGTTCGGTTTGCTGTTCCACCAGCACAATTTGATGCACCGCTAGTTGCAGGGTCAACCGTATTTTCATCTATGCCCGCATTTCCGGCAAAATTATGCCAATGCGCCATATCATTTTGACCTGGATAAACTATTGGGTCATCTTTTGATGCATGAGTAAAACCACAGTCGAATCGTGTTGCTGGTACCTGATGACCAGCAGTAACTGGCACTCTAGTATCCTTGCCCATATCTCTTACAAAATCATAATTTATTGGTGGCATGTTTGCAGCAGGTATGCTTGTTTGGTTTATGCAAATGTTAATTGCCCTAAAATTAGGGCCATCTGCACAACCTGATCCACCACCACCATGATGCCCTTCAGAGCCAAATTGTAAAAACTTACCCCCAGATGCGGTTGAATCTAACTGTGCAGTAGCAATAGTTTTATTGCCATCTTCTGGCTCCAAGCCAATTGATAGTGATGCAGCATTACTTATCATTAACGCAGACAAACCGATTAGCCCAATAAGAGGAATTACAATTATTTTTTTATTGCGTTTTATAAAAGGAAACTTCTTATAAATTGTATTAGTTGTTTGAATTGATTTTGATTTAATCCTAGTAGCTATTTTTTTCAAAATTTAACCTATAATTCTTACGTTTTTATTTAGTTAATAATATCATTTGCAAAATTATATTACAAAAGATATCTGTTGGTTTTAAATCAAATCAATTCTTTAATTTAGTCGTTTTCTTTTATTTGGGTCGAGTTCTCTTTTGCGAAGGCGCAAGGATTTTGGTGTTACCTCTAACAGCTCATCGTTTTCGATAAAATCGATGCACTCTTCTAGACTAAATATGGTTGGGGGAGTTAATTGCACTACGCCATCGCTCCCGCTACTGCGCATATTAGTTAGATGTTTTGCTTTGCAAACATTAATTTCTAAATCTTGTTGGCGTTTATTTAGGCCGACGATTTGCCCAGCATAAACCTTTTCTGCAGGATTCACAAAAATAATGCCGCGCTCCTCTGCAGTATTTAACGAATAAGGTGTGGTTGTGCCAGTTTCATAGGCAATTAAAACTCCGTTTCTCAATTGTTCTAGGTTTTGGCCAAGCGGTTGGTAGCCAATCATTAAACTATTCATAATAATTGTACCCTTAGTATTGGTCATCAAAATGTTGCGTGTACCAAGTAAAGCGCGGGTTGTCATTTCGTAAATAAGCTTGGTCACTCCTTTTGGGCTAGCAAATTGCTCTTTAAGCACTGCCCTGCGCTGACCAAACTCCATCTGAACTGCACCAACATATTCTGCGGGTACTTCAATTATCACTTCTTCAACCGGTTCTTCAGTTATACCGTCTTTTACGCGTGTCACAACCTGGGGTCGCCCAACTTCAAACTCATAACCTTCACGGCGCATAGACTCAATTAATACACTCAAGTGCAGCTCACCTCGGCCACTTACCAAAAATCCAATTCCGTCTTCTTCAACCAATAACCCAACGTTTGTTTCTAGTTCTTTAGCAAGCCTTTCGCTAATTTGTCGGCTAGTACTAAATTCACCCTCTGTGCCCTTAAACGGGCTAGTGTTAGGGCCTAGATAAATTTTAAGAGTTGGCGCTTCCACCTCTAACACTGGCAATGCTTCTGGGTTCTCGGCATCAGCAATTGTTTCGCCAATCTGAGCATCACCTATTCCTGTTAATTGGACAATGTCGCCCGCTACCCCACCAAGTACCTCAAACTTACTAACACCGTGACTCATATATACGTTGTCAATTTTTGCTTTAACAAAGCTACCATCTTTTTTACATAGTACTACCGGTTGAGCGGGCTTAATCTGGCCACGAGTTATTCGTCCGATTGCATATTTACCCTTAAAACTATCCCACGATAGTGCTGTCACTAGCATTTGAAAAGGCTTGTCGGTTTCTACCTTTGGAGCAGGCACATGATTAATAATCGCCTGGAAAATAGGTTCTAAATCAGCATCAGCATCAGCTTCTGCGTCTGCCGGCACAACATCCCATGCCTTACCAGAACGACCGATAGCGTAATACACTGGGTAATGTAACTGATCTTCGTGAACAGCCATCTCTAAAAACAAGTCGGCTAATTCATCTTCAACTTCTGCAATACGTGAACCAGTTTTGTCGATTTTGTTAATAATAACTATGGGTTTAAGCTCGGCAGCTAGCGCCTTACCAAGAACAAACTTAGTTTGGGGCATCGGCCCTTCTTGAGCATCAACAATCAAAATACAGCCATCGGCCATATTTAATGTACGTTCTACTTCACCACTAAAATCTGCGTGCCCAGGTGTATCAATTATATTAACCCGATATTCATCAAATTGAACGGCCGTAACTTTGGCGGTGATTGTTATCCCTCGTTCACGTTCTTGATCTCCGCTATCCATAATTAGCTCTTGACCCATCTCGGCCTGGTTGTCCCGGAAAGTTTTAGATTGCTTTAATAAACCATCTACTAAAGTAGTTTTACCGTGGTCAACGTGAGCAATAATGGCAATGTTCCGGATCTTTGCCGGATCTTGAATGTCTAACATAATTAATTAGCGAATATTTCGCACCTTTCGAAGTAAATTATAACATAAGAATATACTTATGACCAATGTGAAATTCTTTAATTGCAAAATTACTGTGTTTTGGTGTATTATTTACTCATATTAATCATAAAGGAGTAGATATTATGGCAAGTAAAAATGATTCTGTTAGCGGATGGACTGGTTGGGTTGCATTTGCATCAGTTATCCTGGTTGTGCTTGGGTTTTTCCACGTTTTTGCAGGCGTTGTAGCATTATTTAACAATGATATATTAGTGCTTGGCCCTGAAAACACCTGGTTAGTCGACCTAACATCTTGGGGTTGGGCTCACATTGTGTGGGGTCTACTAGGTATCTGGGCCGGTTTGTCACTTGCAAAAGGTAAGACATTCGGCCGAGTTTTTGCAATTGTCGTTGCAATTACCAGCGCAATTGTAAACATGGCATTTATTCCAGTTTACCCGATTTGGTCAATCTTAATAATTGCAATGGACGTACTCGTTATTTACGCAGTTACAGTTCACGGCAAAGAGATGAAAAGCCTAGAATAAAATTGCAATTAATTAAAAACACACGACACCAAAAACTGCCGTGTGTTTTTTATTTAGGCATGACAATCTCCTAAATATATTAGATACTTGTTTAAGATATGGCTAAAAAACTATTCGTACGTATAGATAAAGGTTCTGGCAAGCCTATTGTGCTATTGCACGGCATGTTTGCTGATGGTTCGCAGTGGGAATCTATCGCCGATTTATTAAGTAAAAATTATCGAGTTATTGTGGTTGACCTTTTTGGCCACGGACGTTCACCAAGGCCAAAAAATACTAAATACACCGTAACTGAACATGTAAATGCTCTGCATAAAACATTATTATCACTAAAGGCCGATAAAGACATCACTATGGTTGGCTATTCTATGGGTGGAGCCGTTGCACTAGCTTATAGTAGTATCTACCCAAATAACGTTACTCAGTTATACTTAATTTCTACACCTTACTATTTGCAACCAGAGCAAATGTTGCCCAACCGATATGCAGGATCAATTTTACTAACAAAAGCCACTACTGGCTTGTTTCATTTTGTAGAGCTTGCCTCTGACCCAAATAAACGTTCCAACAAAATAATTGAATTTGGTAACTCATCAGCCACTTTTCATAAAATGATCGGTGCAAACGACAATCAACTTGACGCAGATATTATTAGACTCAATTTGCAACACCTGGTGCGGAAATTTGATTTTGTTGAACATCTAAAAAATGTAAAAGCTCCAATTACTTTTTATACCGGCAAGAAAGATATTTTCGTAATCCAAGACCAGCTCAATGCGCTCCGTCAATATATGCCGTATATGGATATTCAAAGGTTAGACATAATCAAAGTAGACCACATGCTTGTCCAGAACCTACCAAGAAAAATGGCAACACTTTTACAGAAAAACCTTAATCAAACATTAGCCGTAGGCACAAACACTGGCAAAGGCAAGGTATTAGTACTACTTCACGGTATTGAAAGCTCTAGTGATTACTGGAAACACCTCATTAAACCCTTATCAGAAAACCATCATATTATTGCAATAGATTTACTCGGTTTTGGCAAATCCCCAAAACCTTTAAACATTGCCTATAGTTTGCAAGAACAAGTTGAATGGCTCAACCGAACTCTTGAAAAGTTAGAAATTGATAAATTTGAATTCTGCGCTCACTCTTTAGGTTCAGTTGTAGCAATGGCTTATTCGGCTAAATACCCTAACAAGGTAACTAAAATGACATTACTTGCGCCAGTTTTTGTGCCTAATTCGTCAAAAAGCAACAACCAAATTCTCAAACGATTAAGTTATTTAGATAAAATATCAGATGGCAGTTTTTTATCATCTCATCTCATACAAGCGCTTGGCTACCAGCGAATGTCAAAATACCTGCCATCACTCCGGACGATTAAAAACACAATCAAAAACCAAAATACTCTAAACTTGGCAAACTCCACTAAAAATATACCGTTAACTGTAATATACGGCAAACAAGATGGGTTAATTGACAGTGACTTTATTAAACAAATTGCAAATCGTTTTAGCCAACACACCGTAGAAATGCTTGATAAATCTGGACATAATTTTACGCTGTACCGTCCAGAAGTAGTTTTAAAAGCTATAGACGGAGAAAAAGTATACAAAAACACTATCAAAAAAGCTAGTTTCATTCCACCGACATTTGCCAAACAACTTGCAAAGTTAGCTACGCCAATCTTAATTTTGAAAAGTGCCCTCTACATCTTAGTTGGATTATTACTATTTACCAGTTACGCCCCATGGGTAATTACACTAGGGCTCGGTGCTTACGTAATGATACTTGGTTATTCAACAATACGAGGTGCATTTTCATTACGGAACGAGAACTTGTCCTATATTGGTTATATTTTGTTGGGTATCTTAGGAATTTTAGCTGGTTGGCTTTTACCTAAGAACACAGATCTTGCACTAAAAATTTCAGCGTTAATAATTTGTGGCTTAGTATTGTTAGCGGGTTTAGCACGCGTGATTGTTGCTCTGGCTTGGGTTCGTAATAAAAAACTCCAAGCCAGCTTACTAACTAGCGGTTCAATTATGGCAATTACTGGCTGCCTTGCCTTAGTTGGTGGAGTAATTAGTACCAAACTAATAATCTACTCAATTGCCATTTTATTAATTGCCCGCGGAATCCAATTTGCTTGTTTTACTATTATGTCTGTGTTTTTTGCTTATATTCGTGGTTTTACCAGATAATGTAAAATAACTCTTTTAAGCTTTCTTCTTTTTGGCAGGTTTGGTGCTTGCTTGTACTAGTTCATCAAAAGTCATCGACTTATCCCAATATTCTTGAGCAAGTTTGGTTTGTTCCCCAAGTACTTTAAATTGTGCTATCGTGGCACTTACACCAGCGGTTACCCACAATACATAAAGGCCTACGTTTGTCCTGATTGCCCTGTAAATTTCACCATTAGAAAAGTCACCAAAGCTGGCAATGTTAAGCACCAATAACAGACCGTATATAACCATAGATGCGCCAAAGAATGATGTTGCAACAATTAATACCCCCATTGGCAATCCGCCAACTGCAGCGAATAACCCAAATGCAATAGCTGTGATCGTACCTACAATTATCACCAACCAATTCCAGTCAAGATTAAATATTGATAACACAGCTGCTGCCAGCGAAAACCCTAGCCCAGCAAAAGCTAACACAATTGCAAAGGCGTAAAAGAAATACGCAAGTAGCGCAAACAAAAGCGCAACAAAGAAACCTACAACCCAGCTAAAAGCTGTACTCAAAAAACCGTCACCAGTAACGGCACTTATCATTCCAGCACCTGCAGAAAATCCTGCAACAAACCCAATCAACGGAAACAAAATCCGCATTAAATTACCGCCCTGTAGTGCAAAAAGTGCCCCTACCAGCACGGCCAGTATACCTACTAATATTTCTCCCATACTTTCCCCCTTATTTATATATCTCCACTATAAAACGAAATCTAGATTCATACAATCGTAAATTTTATTTTGAGTTTTCAGCGCGCCATTTGGCAATTTCGGCATGATTGCCACTTAGTAAGACACTTGGGACTTTCATACCCCTAAAATCTTCTGGGCGTGTATACTGCGGATACTCTAGTGTTTTGCCATCACTAAAACTTTCTATTTCGGCAGATGTCTCACCACCCAAAACACCTGGCAATAAACGAACCGCGCTATCAATTAACACCATAGCTGGTAACTCACCTCCAGTTAAAACATAGTCGCCGATCGATAGTTGTTCGTCGACTAAGCTAGTTATCCGTTCGTCATAGCCTTCATAGCGGGCACAAACTAAAATCATACCTTGTGAATCTTTAGCAATTTGTTGAACTTTTGGTTGGCGGAGTCGCTCACCTCGGGGCGTCATTAAATAAACTTTGGCCGTTTTATCGTTCTTTTTGGCCATTTCTACCGCTTCAAACAAAGGATCTGGCTTGAGTAGCATGCCATCGCCACCGCCATAAGGCACATCGTCTACCTGCTTGCGTGGGCCAATGCCAAAATCACGTAAATTAATATATTCAAACTTGACAGCACCAACATCTTGCGCTTTATAAAGCATAGAAGTATTTAATACACCTTTAAGCATTTCCGGAAATAGCGAAATAATTTGTATTTTCATTATTAAAATTATACCGTGCATTGTTATTTTTAGCAATATATGGTATTATTAGTTTTATAGACATCGTCCGATGTTCTAGTACCGAGAGCGGAAACCTAAGTACGCCCTCAACAACCAGGGAGAATCCCTTATGTCCGGCTCCGCCGACTGTATCCCATCCACCCCACCAGACCTCCTCAATAAGGCACTTCAGGATGCCTTTGAAGCCGGCTACATTCAGGGTATCAAGGATGCTCTGAGCCAACTCCAGCATTTGCTGAACAACACTGACCATTCCACATCAGTAGTTGCGATAGTTGGCCGTCAACAGAACTGGCCAGTTCTGACCAACCAGTTGATCTCTTTCAATGGCAAAGAGATGAACCTCAGCCCCAGGTTCGCTACGGCATTTAGTGCATTGCTCGATGCTAGAGGCGAAATCATCTCACAGCGAGATATGAAGGAGTTGTGTGGTGGCAAGACTGCGCTACACACCATCATCAGTCGACTCCGCAAGAATCTCGAGGAGACCATACCTGAGATTCAGATCGTGACCATCGGTGACGGTTATCGAATGGAAATCAGGAGCTAAACTGGCAATATGTATTGTCGGGTGGTAAAGACGCTGTCGCAACCGCGATAGACCCACCCGGCACCATGCATTTAAGATTCTCCCTAACTCAACCTAATGAATAATAGTAAAAAACCGCCAAATGAAGGCGGTTTTTAAAATTACTCGAGGTATCTTAAATATCTAAGTCGTCGAGATCTTCGAGTTCTTTGCGTGTTTGGCTCATTCTTGAGCTTTCCTCTGGTGTGTCTTCTGCATCTTGATTAGGTGCAGCATCTACATCAGTACCAGCTGGGCTAGATGATTGCTCGCCATCAGAATCTTGATTACGAGGCGCTGGACCTTCACCGTTATCAACAATTTTTAAATTGTAACGTGCGTCATTTTTGGTACCCAGAGCGCGTAGTAACGTCCTTAGCGCTTGAGCGCCAGAACCGCGCTTACCGATAACTCGGCCTAGATCTTGCTCGTCGACTGTCAGTTCAAGCAAAACCCCGCGTTCGTCAACTGTCCTATTTATAACAACCGCATCAGGATTACTCACAACTGATTTTACGATATATTCTACAAATTGTTGGTCAATACTACTCATCAGAATTTCCTCCGTTACTGATTATCAAGAATATTATAGCAGATTAAGCTTTGGCTTCTTCTGGTTTATCTGTTGCTGGGGCTTCTGCCTCAGGAGCTGCTTCTGTACTTACATCAACTACCTCTGCCTCAACAGGTGCTTCTTTAGCAACTTCTACTTTAGGCTGGTTGCGTCGTAACTTTTCAGGGTTACGAATTTTACCCTCTTGCTTAACTGGTGGTGTTACCCATTTTGGCAACTTAACACCTTGGCTTTTCAACAATGCAACCGCTCGTTCAGATGGCTGAGCACCGTGGTCAAGATAATATTGAGCCTTTTCTTTATTGATTACTGTTTCTTTTGAGTGTGGGTTAAAGTGACCTAAAGAAGCCACAACTTTACCACTGGTAGGGGTCCGGCGTGAATCTTGAACGACGACGCGGAATTGAGCGAGACCTTTACGGCCAACGCGCTGCAAACGAATAACGAGCATAATTGCTACATCCCTTCATATTATTTATATACAAAGCATTACTATACACAACCTCACCCCTGTTGTCAACTCAATTTACTGATAGAACTTGAGAGCGTCTTGGGCGGCTTGCTGTTGTGCGTGTTGCTTGCTCGGGCCGCTACCTTGGCCACGCATATGATCGCCAACAAATACTCCGATATCAAAAGTCTTATCGTGATCTGGGCCATCTTCGTTTAATACTTTGTAAACCGGCGTAAAGCCTTCTTTGCTCTGAGCTTTTTCTTGAAGATGTGATTTTGGGTCCATCCAAGAACCAGTTTTTAGTATTTCATCAAATGTGATAAGCAAAGTTACTTCTATAAATTTAGCTGACGCTTCATAACCTTGATCAAGATAAATTGCACCAATAACCGCCTCGTAACAGTTAGCTAAAATCTGCGCACGGGCACGTTCTGTACCACGTTTTTCGCCTCGACTTAATCGCAACAATGGTTCAAATTCATTAGAATTTGCTGCCGCACCAATGCTTTCTGTCCGCACTAAAGCACTGCGCCAATTGGTCAGAGTCCCCTCTGGTTCTTGATGATTTTTATATAAAAATTCGGTAACCACAAGTTCTAAAACTGCATCACCTAAAAACTCTAACCGTTCGTTGTGTTCTTTGGCAGTTTTACGGTGTTCGTTTACATAAGAACGATGTGTAAACGCGGTAATTAATAAATTAATATCATTAAATTCTATGCCAAGCTTTAATTTGGCAAAATCTTTGTATTTTGATGTATCCATAATTATTTAAGCGAGCTTCCTGATTCGGTTTAAGGCAAGCAGAATGATCTTTTCAATATCTTCGTACTCAATTTTGTCCAACGCATCTTGGGCGGAAAACCATTTTATACCGTTCATCCAATCTTCTGGCTTAAGTTTATTAGTATCACCTAATGCCTCAACCAAGAATATTTCGGTAGTCATTAAAACTAAACTTTGTTGGCGTCGATAGCGAAAATTTATTTTTCCTAACCAGTTTAGAACACGCAACTTTACCAGACCTGTTTCTTCTTTTATTTCTCGGGCAGCGGTTTCTTTGGCTTGCTCACCTTCTTCTATATGCCCTTTTGGTATTGTCCAACGGTCTTTAGCATCTTGAATAAGCAGAATCTCTACTTCTTTATCGTTTTTACGGTAAACAATTCCACCTGCGGTAGGCTCACGCAGAACCTCTTTAATCACAGGCTTTCGCTTAATATGTACAAATTTCTTAAAACCCTCTATTGGTTTTGGTCGTTTCATGGTTACTCCTCGACCTTGTCTTCTTTTGCTGGATCACCATCTTTTTGTTTAATTAACGTACCTAGTACCCCGTTAATAAACTTTGATGAATTATCGCCACCAAAAGATTTTGCAAGTTCTACGGCTTCGTTGATTGCGACTTTAGCCGGCACAGATTTCTCTTGAAACATTAACTCGTAGGCACCGATTCGCAGAATCGCTCTGTCCATACGTGCAATTTGATCAAGTGGCCATTCTGGCGCAAGTGGTTGCAATAAACCGTCAAGATACTCGCTCTTTTCATTTACGCCAATAGTTAAAGTGCGTATAAACGATACATCATCGACCGTTTTGCTGTAACGGTCAATATTGCGCTTTAACACATCTTCAAGCTTGAGCGTTTTATCACCACAATCAGCACGAAAATCTTGTTCGTAAAGAGTTTGTAGTGCAATTATTCGACCGAGATGACGGTTTGAAGCCATATTGTTAATATCCTTTACGCTTTATATTATAGCGTGTTTTACTTAAGCTTTTGTAGCTTTAGTTGTTTTTTTACCCGATTCGCGGCGTGTTGTGTATGCCTTGACTGGAGACGATGCATTTACTTTGCGAGCTAGTTCTAGCACAAGATGACTGCGACGACTTCCAGTACGACGAGGGGTTGTTCGTTTTTTGGGTTTACCCATAAAAAACCAGTTACTCCTTAACGTATTATTTGTATATAAGTTACATTATAGCAACTTTAGCATACATTCTCAAGTCGCAAATTAGTCTGTCAAACTACAAAATTAAGTAATTTGTTTGGAACAAAAATTACCTTCCGTACCCCATCGATGAGATAGCTCGCAATCTTCTCATCCTCACGAGCTAATTGTTCTATATCTTGCTGAGAACTACCTGAAGCCACTGTTAGTTGCCCCCGAACCTTACCGTTAATCTGTACTACGAAAGTTAAATTTTCACTTAAAAGATATTTTTCGTCATGAACAGGCCAATCTACCAAATGTATTGAACTAGGTTGCCCAATTTGATGCCACAATTCATCGGCAATATGTGGTGCATATGGTGCAATCAGCTTCAATAAAGTTTGAATAGCTTGATTCCACTCTTGTGAACTAAATTTATCCACTGCTTTAATTTTGTATAAAATATTCACATATTCCATCAAGGCTGAAACGGCCGTATTAAAATTCATGTTATGTAAATCTTTAGAAACTTTATGAATAGCTTGATGTATCGCAACCAACAAATCTTTGTTCGCCTGCTTATCACTCGAACTTTCTTTATTCAAAAATTCTTGGGTTAGCGTCCATATGCGCGACACAAAACGGTGCGTGCCAGCTACTCCTTCTGGGTTCCATGGTGTTGTTTGATCATACGGTGCAATAAATGCAATTGCCAGCCTAAGAGCATCGGCACCGTAACCAGCGTCAATAATTTCTGTTGGGTTAACAACGTTACCTTTGCTTTTACTCATTTTTGTGCCATCAGCAGCCAATATAATACCCTGACCACGACGCGAAAAGTAAGGTTCTGGTGTTGGCACAAGCCCTTGATCATAAAAGAATTGGTGCCAAAACCGTGAATAAAGCAGGTGAAGTGTGGTATGTTCCATACCCCCTAGGTACATGTCAACCATGCCCCAGTATTTAAGCTTATTCTTATCTGCAAACTCATTGTCGTTTTGAGCATCAAAATACCGCAGATAATACCAACTACTACCTGCCCAGTTAGGCATTGTATCAGTTTCTCGCTTGGCTTTTGCGCCACATTTAGGGCAATCTACAATCACCCAATCTTCAATTAATGCTAGTGGACTCTCACCAGTATCGGTTGGCTCGTAATGTTCGACCTGTGGCAACTCTACCGGTAGCTGATTAACCGGGACCGGTACTGCGCCACATTTATTGCAGTGAATTATTGGAATAGGTTCGCCCCAGTAATGCTGTCGGCTAAAAATCCAATCGCGTAATTTGTATGTCACCTTTTCTCTAGCTTGGCCTTTGCTAGCTAAATCTCTTACTATTTCTTCTCGTGTATCTGATGATTTTCGCCTATCGTACTTACCAGAATTTACCATGACACCCTCACCTGTAAAACAACCTTCAACCTTTTTGGGTGACTTGACTACTTCTGTGATTGCAATATCAAATTTCTTAGCGAACTCATTATCGCGTTCATCGTGAGCCGGTACCGCCATAATGGCGCCAGTGCCGTAGCCAGCTAATACATAATCAGCAATCCAAATTGGAGTTTTTTGGTTATTGGCTGGGTTAATTGCATATGCACCAGTGAAGACACCCGTTTTTTCTCGCCCAGCATCTTGGCGCTCAATTTCAGTCTTTGCTTGGGCTGTTTTTATATAAAAATTTACAGTAGCTTTTTGTCCCTCAGTAACGATTTTTTCAACCAATGGATGTTCTGGCGCAAGCACCATAAAAGTGGCGCCAAATAACGTATCCGGCCTGGTGGTAAACACAGTTATGCTATCGCCTGACTCAAGCGCAAAATCTACTTCTGCACCTTTGCTACGGCCAATCCAGTTTATTTGTTGGTCAGCAATACGGCTCGGGTAATCAACAGTTTGCAAACCATCAATCAACTTGTCGGCATATTCAGTAATTTTAAGTAACCATTGTTTGAGTGTCTTCTTTTCTACCAAATTATCACAGCGCTCATGACGCCCGTTTACAACTTCTTCATTGGCTAGCCCTGTTTTGCAATATGGGCACCAATTAATTGTTGTTTCGTCTTGGTACGCTAATCCTGCTTCATAAAATTGTAAAAATAACCACTGCGTCCACTTGTAATAACTTGGGTCAGTCGTACGGAAGGATCTATCCCAATCAATGCTATAACCCAGTGAATCGAACTGTTTTTGAAAATTACCAACATTTCTATCTGTCGCAACCTGTGGTGCAATTTTATTTTTGATTGCAAAGTTTTCTGTTGGCAAGCCAAAGGCATCATAACCCATTGGGAACAAAACATTATGCCCGGTCATTCTTTTGTAACGTGCCATAATATCACCAAGAGTGTACTCACGTACATGGCCCAGGTGCAAACCGTCTCCAGATGGATAAGGGAACTCTGTTAACATCACATATTTAGGGCGCGACACGTCAAAATCCTTTGCAGAATAAATTTTGTCATCAGCCCATGTTTTTTGCAATTTAGGTTCAATTTCTTTTGGGTTATATCTCTTCATTCGGACTTATTATACAAGTTTAACCCCTAATAATCCATATTATGATTATTTACCCTAAAAGGATAAAATTGTCTGCTTTCTCTTTATGAACACCCCAGCCAACCGAACAAATCAATCGCCCACACCCGAAAACTATAGTATTGTTAGGTACTCACCAGAGAGTACATGACGCCCATGCAACAAATTACTGTGTAATTCGCTAAATTTGTTGGTAACAGGGCCACTTTTGCCGATTTTGCGGGCATCGATTTCTTTGACAGATGCGATAAACGCCGAAGTTCCGCACAAAAACACTTCATCAGCTATATACAGCTCCGTAAGGTCGACTGTGCGCTGAATTACTCGCACGCCTTCTTTCTCTGCCAGCTCAATTATAGTTTTGCGGTTAATGCCTTCCAGTAAGTCACTAGTCGTATCTGGTGTAATAATTGCCCCGTCACGCACAAGAAAAATGTTTGATGCCGAACTTTCACAAACATGACCTCCTGCATCCAAAAACACACAGTCATCATAGCCACTATCAATAGCATCCTGCTTTGCTAATACTGAGTTCACATAAGCACCGTTTACTTTAGCGCGGGCTGGTATCGCATAATCTGGCACTCGTCGCCAAACACTAGTCTTTAGCCTGACACCATCGGTTGGCACGATCGGACTAGCTGGATATACAAACATGCTTAGTGAGGTCTTTAGGCCGCGTGACCGCGTTCCAGGCACAAGTTCATCAACATGCACACTTGCTCGCACAAATACATCTTGGTCAACTTCATTAGCTTTAATTAATTCTTTAACTGCTGTTTCAAATTTTTCATACGACCAATCATTATCAAATCCATCTATGCCAATAATTTTCGAAGATTCTTGGAGCCTCTTAAAATGATCATTCAGCCTAAAAACCGCCAAACCGCGCTCTGTTTGGTTTACCGGGAAAACCGTGTATACACTTAGTCCATACAATACCGCTGATGAAGCAATACTTAAATTTGCCTCGCCAAAATTCACTAATTTATTATCATAAAATACTTTAGAATTTTTTAATTTATACATGTTTTCACTCACTTCCTTAATGCTGAGTTTATTATATTATCCAACAGCTCTGGAAAAGACATACCGATTGCTGCTATTTGCTGAGGCAAAAAACTTGTAGCCGTCATCCCTGGCAAAGTATTAGTTTCTATAATAAATGGACTATTTTCAGAAATTATTATATCTGTGCGTGAATAACCGCTACATCCGAGTATATTATGTGCTTTTAGTGCGATTTCTTGAATTATTTTAATTGTGGTCTTGCCCATATTTCTAGGAGGTGTAGTTTCTTTTGTTGCACCAATATCATATTTTGCATCATAATCGTAAAATTCTGAGTTTATTGGTTCGACTTCTGTTGGCGGCAAGGCCAATAGCTCACCATTCACATCTAGCACACCGCAAGATACTTCTCTTCCTTTTATAAATTGCTGCAATAATACTACGGAGTCTTTAGTAAGTGCTGTCTTTACCGCAGTGTTAAGTTTTGCAATATCGCTAACAATACTAACACCGACACTGGACCCTTGGGATTGAGGCTTAACGACTATTGGCATGTCTAATTTTTTTTCAACAGCAGACATTAAACTATCACTCCAAGCATTTATCACCAATTCCTTGGGTGTATTCAAACCATTATTACTAAATTGCATAGATGCTAGATGCTTCTCCATTGCAAGCTTGCTAGATTTACTACCCGATCCAGTAAATGACAATTTCATTTTTTCAAGCAATAATTGAATTTGCCCATCTTCTCCAAAAGCCCCGTGTAAACCAATCATGCAAACATCTATATACTTTTTTAATTCGTTTATTGCTTTATCTTGTGTAAGTAGACTGCTTTTGTTAATCTTCCATAGCCCTTCTTTCGTTATCAACACTGGGGTTATATCATACAATTCTTTATTTAACCCTGCTAACATCTCTTTGCCAGTTTTTAAAGAGACTTCATGTTCAAGTGATGGACCACCATATATTACCGCCACTCTTAATAAACTCATCTTTTAAAGTTCTTTCTTTTTTTAGCTAACCAGTTATTGCTTTGGCGTACCAGTTTTTTTGAATCTTCTGGTTTTGCCAAAAATATTTTTACCGCCTCTTCCATGTAAACATTATTTTGTGAACCTTTTGCCAAAATAAAAGTGTCATTTGTAATTTGAGTTTTAACATATTCGCCAGCTTTATATGGATCATCAAAGCTTTTAACCTCACAACCTCTAGCTTTTGCTTCTTTTGCAAGATATTTATTAGACTCTGGACCAACTGTAACTAATAAATCTAACTTATTAGGATCACAATATTTGCCAACTCGTTCATGTTCAAATTTAGATGTCTCACCTAGTTCATTCATATCACCAAGTAGTGCAATTTTATTCTTTGTTGCCTGTTGATATAGCACATCTAATGATGCGATAGTTGCGTAGGGGCTGGCGTTATAAGTATCATCAATAATTGTTGAATTATTATAACCTTCGAGTAGCTGGAGTCTGCCTGGTACTGGTTTAATATTGTCGACTCCAGATTTTAACTCAGCATGTGACAAACCGAGCAAATCTCCAACAACCAGCCCAGCATTAATTGAATAAGCAAGTGCGGGCGTTAGCACTTTTGGTAATTTTAGCCAAGCTTGTTGACTTTTTTTAATACTTAATTTCTGCGCCAACTCTGCAACATAATCAGCTTTAACTGAGCCATAACTAATATATTTTAAATCTGCGGTTAAGTATTTTTTATCTACTAAATCATTATTGATGATGAGCTTCTTGGCAAATTCAGCAACTGCTAGTTCTTCTTTGGCTACCGCATCAATAGTTTTAAAATACTCCATATGTTCTGGTGTAACCGCTGTTACTACTGCAATATCTAAGTCTATATATTGCTTAAATTCTAAGATTTGCCCTGGGCTGTCGGTACCCAGTTCTAAAACGACTATTTCATATGGATAAGCTTTGATTTGTCTTTGGTTGTTAATTATTACTTTAAGCCAAGCTATCGGGTTAAACAAACTGGGGATATCTTGCCCAAAAAAAACTAGCGGTATAATTGTAATATCGTTATAATTACCTTTTTGCCAACGTACTTTACGATGATCTTCAAGCATCTGGGCAATTGCAAATTTTGTACTGGTTTTGCCAATACTACCCACGACACCAACAACCACTAAATTATGTTTTTTTCTTAAAACCCTAACTTGATACCAAAGTATCTTGGTTATGATGCTCCGCGCAAAAGACTTCATTTTGATTCTCACTGTACCGGGTTAAGTAATTCTTGTAACTTAGCCTCTAGCTCTTGCCGACTAATGGCATTCTCTGGCACATCAACTGGGTTATGAATGCCTTGACCTCCTAATACTTCTGACTGTTGACCTTCGCCTTGAGTAATTTTAACTAAATTACGGCTTAGCTTATCAACGGTTAATTGCACCTTAATAGGGTCTGTACCAGCGTATTCATCTGGGTTTAATTGCTCCATTTGTTGCAAACCTAACATTGCATCGTATGACTTAAGTAATTCTGCGTAACCTTGCACATTAATTTCTACTTCATAAACATATACGGCTCGGCCATTTTCTGACTTAACTTGAGTTTTGGTAAAGTCGGTTTTGTAAACGTTTTTGCTATGCATAATATTTAATAATTGGCCACGTAAATTTGCTGGCAGGTTGCCAAAAGGTACTATTCCAAACACAGTTTGAGAAAAAGTTGAGCCACCACCTTCTAGCTTAGTAGTTTTACCCCATTGATTAAGTAATTTTGAAAAATCAACTTTTGGCTTGTCCTCTTGAGCGGGCATGTCAATAGCACTATAACTAACATACTCATCATTAGGGTTAGAAATACTTGCAGTCACAACGTTAACATCGCCTTGTGGAGTTGGCTGACTAATTACAGTTTTGCCCTTAACTATATTATTAGCACCAAATTGAGCTTGCGAAATTTGGGTCATTTTACCCTGCACACTGTCTTGAGAAACCGATTTAGATACACCAAAAGTACTTAAACTATTTGAAAGCATGCCATAAAAAACATTACTCTTGCTGGTATACACCCTTGCCCACCAAAGCCAACTTAAAAATACCACTAAGACTATACCTAGGATTAATCCTGTTTTTAAATATACGAGCTTTTCTTCTTTGATTGTTTTTGCCATAGGATTATTGTACCAGTAACTATTGCAGGCTACCAATTATAGATATTTTATTATAAAATCAATCTGTAAAACCAGGGGCATTGGCGCAGTTGGCTAGCGCGCATCCATGGCATGGATGAGGTCAAGGGTTCGAATCCCTTATGCTCCACCATATTTATTTTTGATTTTTTTAAGTGACCACTTGGTAACCATAAGCACTTTCTAGTATACTTTAACTAGATGAATCAAGTATCACGCGGCACGCTTGTAATTACTGTTGGCGTTATTTTGCCTGTACTTTTTTATTTTATTGCAGAAGGCTTTACTATTAACCTGGATTCACTAGGGCGTGTTACAGGCCTAGCCGGACTGTCTGCCTTGTCCATCAACATCATACTCAGTGCTCGATTAAAAATTTTTGACAAACTATTTCATGGCTTAGATAAAATGTATAAAGTCCACCATATTTTAGGCTGCGTTACTTTGTTACTTATTTTGGCGCATTTTAACTTTATCATATTAAAATTATCTATTGGTTCATTGCAGGTTGGTTACGATTTTATTTTGGGGTTTGGTGGTTGGTACCGTGTTTCTGCTAAGATTGGCCTACTACTTCTTTTGTCTGGCATGATTACAGTTTTATATCTAAAAGTTAGTTATAAATGGTTTATTTTGATTCACCGTATAATGGCTGTGGCGATATTTTTTGGTGGCTACCATGCGCTTTTAGTGCCTAAAAATAGCATCATTACAAACCCAATATTATTTATATATATGGTAAGTTTAGGGGGATTTGCGATACTGGTTTTTATTTATCGTTCAATTTTCCATAAACCACTTAATAAGACATTTATATATAAAATAACTAAGATAAATTTACTTGGTACCGTTACAGAAATTTATATGAAACCTGTCAACCGAGC
>CAZSVQ010000013.1:0-22249 GCA_964610345.1 uncultured Candidatus Saccharibacteria bacterium
ATTAGCTCAGTTGGTTAGAGCACCTGCCTCTTAAGCAGGGTGTCCTGGGTTCGAGCCCCAGATGGCCCTCCAATGAAAAAAATCGACATTTTTGTCGATTATTTTCATAGTTGATTTATCAAAGCTAGAAACCGGGACACACCTTTAGAGTGTTCTAGGAGAGAGCTTCCTGTGGTGGAATAGACGAAAATCACTCTTCAAAACTATGTTTTGAAAGAAATGTTTATAGTGTCGTGTTTAAAAGTAAAGTTTACTAAAAAACTCGTAGTATTTGAATCTCGTAATAAATCAACACACTTTGTTATACTTTGTTATACTTTGTTCATGAATGAGATTACATTTATAACTAGTAATCAAGCTAAAGCAAATTATTTAAATAGGTACCTTGGGTTTAAGGTTAACCACGGGAAGGTTGAGCTTGAAGAAATTCAATCTTTAGATTTAAAGCAAGTTGTTGAACACAAAGTTCGCCAAGCCTACGACATAATTAAAAGTCCCGTGCTCGTTGAAGATGTATCTTTAGTATTTAAAGCACTCGGCCGGCTACCAGGCACTTTTATAAAGTTTTACGTTGATGAGGTACCCTTTGAAACTATTTGCAGAACACTTGATGGCTTGAGCCGTGAAGCAACAGCTCGCTGCGTTTTTGGTTATTATGATGGTGAAGATCTTGAATTTTTTGAAAGCTCACTTGATGGGCTCATTGCTCAGTACCCATCCGGCGACAATGGCTATGGTTGGGATAAAATTTTTATACCAAAAGGTTACGATGTCACTCGTGCAAGTTTAAACGAAAAAGATGATAGACTAACTTATTTGAAAATTAAACCTTTTAAAAAACTAAAGGTGTTCTTAGAAAATCAAGTTCAACAATAAAAAAACCATGTTGCTTATGGATGCATTTTTTTAAAATAAGTGTATAGTAGTAGCCGTCTCAATAGTGTGAGAAATATCACAATGAACCGACAATTAGAATCCAGTAGTTTTGTGTTTAGAGTATTTATTGGTAGCGTCATTATTGCTATTGGTTTTGTGGTATTAACATTTTTACTCTCCCAATTCGATGAAAGCACTGCTAATACGCAAATTATTAGCCTGCCCTATGATGGCTATTCTGCGAATAGCTTAGAAAGCTCAAACGTGGTTACTACAAGTTTTGCTAATATCACAAGTGAGGCTAATTTAACAGCCCTACAAATTAAAGATGGGGCATCTAAAAGCGCCCGAGGTACACAAAGTGTATTTGTTAGTGGTAGCAAAACAATCGCCAAAGGAGTTACATCGGGAGCCAAAGTAACCGCTAATACTGTTGGTGATACTATTGGTTTTTTAGGGGAAACTACTGGTAAAGGAGTATCGATTGTTGCCAATATTCCAGGTGATGCCATAAATTCGGTAACAAATACTGCAATCATGAAAAATATAATTAGACCTTCCGAATATGAGGAGGTAGCTTTAATTGACCCTAATTCCCCAGAACTACTAGCAGCTCTTGCGGTGATGCCACCAAAACCAGAAAATACCAACCAACCCCAACCAATTACTGAAACTGGTCCTATTTGGCCAATTAACGGTCGTATAACTACAAAATTTGGCGTTCCTCACCGGCCTTACCAAAATACACACACCGGTCTTGATATAAGTGACGGCAAACGTTCTGGCGTGACTCCAATTAAGCCTTTTAGATCAGGCAAAGTTATTGAAACTATTAAATCAAGGCGTGGCTATGGTAATCATATAATTATAGATCATGGCAATGGTGTTACCTCTGTATATGCTCACCTTGCATCAATTACAGCCAAAGTTGGGCAGGAAGTTACAATATATGATTCAATTGGAACAGAAGGATCGACTGGCATGTCAACTGGCACTCACCTACATTTTGAGATCAGAGTTAACGGTAAAGCTGCTAATCCATTCAAGTTCTTGGATGGCCAACCCTAAAATATTTTTTAAACACCACTGAACGTACGCGGGGTATGATCATTAGGATCAGTTTTTACCGAAACTGTTGTTGGTTTACTGCTTGTTGCCGGTTGAATAGGATCAGATTTATTTATTGAGCTTTGGGTAGCTGGGGGCGCTTTAACGGTACCTACTCCACCCATATTTGAAGAAACACCACTAAAACCAAACGGTCGTTCATGTAGCTTTTTAAAGATAAACCAGATTGCACCACCTGCTACTAGACCGACAACTAAAGCTGGCAACAATTTACGTACTAATGCTAGTAGTCGTTGACTTATAGAAACTGATGCAACAGATCGAGATTCTCCAGGCGCCAATGGTTTTTGGGTGGTAGGTGGATAATAACTAGTGTTGGAATTTGGTACATTTACAGGAGTTGGATCTGTTGTACTGGATGGTGTTTGCGAAGTATGGTTTTGATGTGATGTGGTTGGCGCATTCGTACTGGTATTAGTATTATTAGTAGTATTACTTGTTTGTGTTGGCCCTGCGGGGTTTGAAGTTGGTGGGTTCGAAGGACTTGGAGGAGTAACTGGTGCAGTTAGAGTTACACTTACTCCTGTTGTTGAGGTTAATATATTCTCGCCACCTGTACCAAATATTTCAGAACCTGATTGATCTATAGATAATGTAGATTTTCCGGTTGCTCCAGATTTTGCTTGGAAATTTAGTTTTGCTAATGTAAATTTCCCACTAGGAAAGCTAGCTCCGTTATCTGGAACAATATACCTACTAATAGTAACTACGCCGTTTTTAATGTTAGTATCAGGGCCTGACGTTGGATACGCACTACCTGAATAGTCAGGTGGGTCAATAAATGTAAGCTGATTAGTATCATAAGATACTTTAGCAGTAGAATAAGCAGCTGGTGTATCAGAATTTACTGAAATTGTAACGGTAAAATTTTCCCCTTGTTTTATGCTTGTTTTATTAGAAGTTAAAGACAGGGTTCCCGTTGCTGCGGATGCCGAGTACACAATCCAGGCCATGAATGAACTAACCAGCACAATACTTACTAGTTTAATTTTAGTCAACTTAAACTGTCTTTGTTTCATTACTTACCATACCCTCCTAATAGTATACTCAAATCTCTTCCTGTTACCTGACCATCGCCTGTACAATCACCATTTGTGTTTGGTGTTACTGTTTTACGCCAATTGATTAATATGATGCCTAGGTCTTTCATGTTTATTACATTGGCTTCTGCTGATGGGGTTTTAACAAAATCACATTGTTTTGTTGGTAGCGGAGTTGAGGTGACTGTAATTGTCGCGGTTTTTGGATCTGAATTTATGTTTAAGGTGTCGACTGCTGTGGCTTCAATAGTATGACTACCGGCTGAAAGTGTAACGGTTGCGTTGTAGGGGGCTGTGGTTATTGGGTTACCTACTTGTTGTCCATCAAGTTTTATGATGACATGTTTAACAGCTACATTGTCTGAGGCTGTGGTTTTGATTGTGTATTGGCCTTCTGGTATGGAGGCACCATTTATGGGATCTGTTAAGTTTACTACAGGCTTCGTGGTGTCAGGTACAGTATTGCTTATAGTTACCGAAACAATACTACTTTTAGTTTTATTGCCAGACATATCGGTAGCTTCTGCTGTTATTTGGTGTGAGCCGTTAGAATACTTGGTTGTATCTAGTGAGTATGTATACGGTGCTTGGTTATCTGCGGGAGTAAGAGGTTGATTGTCGATGAAGAACTGAACAGTTGCTAGACTGTCGTTATCTGATGCTGTTGCATTTAGTAAAGCTTGGGTTCCACTTAAAGGAGCGGTTGGGGGGGTTACTGAAACTGTTGGGGGGGTGGTGTCGGGCAAACAAGGGTTTCCTGCCATGTCAGTCGGAACGCATGAAGTGCTACGTACAAATAATAGCTTATCTATCTTCACACTATCTTCAAGTCCAATCATTTTTACTGTATGATTTCCTGCGCTCAAGCTTGCGGTATTAACTTTAGCACTTGTGCTTCCATCACGGTAATCTACCCATTTCCAGCCTGTTGCAGCAAGTCCAGTACCACCAAAAGTTACGCATTCGCCACCATCAACTTCTAAGTAGAAAGAATCTTTATCAGCTGCAGTTCCAGCTGCCATTCGTGCCCAAACTCTATATGTCCCAACTTGATCAGCAGGCACATTAAAGGTTTGAGTGACTACGCCACGCGATGTATCTACGGCGCAAGCTGCACTTGCTTCACTAACTGACACCCTAAACAAAACTAACGCTAGAAAAATACTCAACACTAATAAAACATGCTGTATTTTTAAATGTTTTTGTAGTTTAATAATCATGCAAAATTACCTTGATTGTATTCTATACGCTTACGCTTCTTATTGTCAACAAAAAATATTTTCGCTGATTTTACATAAATCATCTATACTAAACATAAGTATGATAAAACTACCTTCTGCTGGCTTTACCTTAGTTGAACTACTCGTGACAATTGTTGTAATAGGTGTGGTCTTTACGGGTTTGAGTAGTATTTTTATAAGTATTCAAAGGGCTCAAGTAAACACTAGCTATCTAGAAAGTGCCACCAGAGCCGCCCAAAAAGAAATAGAATCACTTCGCAACAGTAATTACAATAACCTGACAACTGGCCAAGATATTAATTTTACCAGTACACTACCGACTAATTTGCCCGCAGGAAGTACTGGTACTGTAGACATATCCGAACCCACACCAGGACTTAAAAGGGTTGATGCTACCGTCACATACACCTACGGCGGAGATACCCGAAATGTAACACTAAGTTCAATGATTGGCGTGATAGGAATCGCTCAATGAAACGTTCTGACGGCTTTACTTTAGTTGAAACAGTAATTGCTTTAGCCGTTACAAGCATCTTAATGTTTATTATTATAGATTTCATGACTAACAGTATAATCCAATACAGCGATACCGAAATAAGATCTCAATTACTGAACGAAGCACAATCAAGCCTTGATGTTATTAGTAACGATATCCGCTTATCAGGAAATACCGACTCTAACAATCGCTGGTCAGATAACAATGCTCCGGGAGCTCCAGATGATACGTACAGCTGGGAGTCGGATAGTGACACTTTTGTGTTGGCATCTGCAGTAGAAGATACAAGCGGTAATATAATTTTTGAAGATCCAGCCCTTTATATTCCGCAAAAAAATAACAAAGTTTATTTTATAAATAACAACACTCTGTATAAACGTACGATCGCGGCGCCAGTTGCCAATAATTCCACCAAAACAACTTGTCCTAGCAACTTAGCAACTTCTAATTGCCCGGCCGATAGAGTTCTGCTTAATAACCTCAACGCTTTTTCAGTTAAATATTACAATTCAATGAACCAAGAAGTTACGCCAAATGATGCGCGGTCAGTTGAATTTTACGTTAAATTACAAAAAATTGCATACGGTCGTACAATTAGTGCAGAATACTCAACTAGAATGGTATTTAGAAATGACTAAAAATATTCGCAAAATAATTATACGACAAGACGGTATGATGCTAGTTAGTGTAATGATAATCGCAGCCGTGCTAATTCTGATTGGTTTTTCAATTGCCAACCTAACCATTAGCCAATATTCGATTAGCAATAAAAAAACTTTTAATGCCAATGCCCTGATGGTAGCTGAGGCCGGAATCGAGCAGTCCGTTAAGCAAATTAATGAGGATGGTGATTTTACAGGCTATACAACTGATCAAGTATTTTTTGACAATGCCACCCAAGGCAAGGGTGTTTTTACAACCAGCGTGGCTGACGACCCGGGTGATACCAATGCTAAAATCATTACCTCCACTGGCAATGTTTACAGATACAATAAACCAACTCAAGTTGTCAGTTCTCATTTGGTAAAAGTTACGATTGTTGGAACTGGTTCAACTGGTTATTCAGTACATACTGGGCCGGGTGGTTTAATTTTAGGTGGAAGTGCTAATATCACCAACTCAGACGTTTTTGTCAATGGGACTATTACATTGAATGGCGCTGCAAAAATTGGCACATATGCCCAACCGCTAGAAGTCAAAGTCGCCAACCAGGCTTGCCCAACCGGAGCATCACCCGGGCCAACTTATCCACAAGTTTGTGCTAGTGGTCAACCAATTTCTACCGCTTGGAGTACTGCTATTTACGGCACAGTCTGTGCAACCCACCAAACTAGCAACAACTACCCAAGTGGCAACCCTAGCGGAAACATCTTGCCAGGAAGTACTGGCTTGGGATTACAAATTGGCTGCACAGCCCCACCTGTAGCTCCACCTAGTTACGATAAAGCTGCTCAAGTTGCTGCCGTCACTACCACAGTAGCTGGCAATAACATTAATTACAACTGTAGCAGCTGGCAAAATCCCAACGGCTTTGTTAGAACTTGGCCAGCCAATATCAAATTAACTGGCAATGTCAACTGGCAAAGTAGCTGCGATCTAACCATAACTGGTGATGCCTACATAACAGGCAACCTCAACATTGGTGGAGCTGCTAAAATCCGGGTCGCTAACAGCGTCGGCACCGACCGGCCAGTTGTGATTGTAGACGGTACTATCACGACCGGTGGTTCGGCTCAAATGATTGCCAATGCTAGTGGCACCGGGATACATTTCATTAGTTTCAAAGCCAGTGCTAGTTGTAACCCAAATTGTGTCACCCTTACAGGTAATGACTTAAAAACGTCGCAAAACCAAACCACAGTTAATGTTGGTGGAGCAGCCAATTTGCCCGGGATGATTTTTCAATCCTACTGGGGGAAAATCGTCTTAGGTGGAAGCGGAAACATGGGTTCAGCCATTGGTCAAACAGTCGACTTAAGCGGTGCCGGTACAATAACCTTCGGAACTGCCTTATCATCCGGCGACAAAACCTGGACAATCACCAGCTACCAACAAAAATTCAACAATTAAAATCACTGGCTTTCACTAGTGGACTTATAAATATTGATTATTTAATTGAAACCCAGTCGTGACTCTGACTGCGTTGTTTTTGAATCATGCCATGCACGTAAATACTTATTTTTAGCCGAGGCGTCAAAAATCCATCACGGTCTCTGTCAAATTCAATGCCCCAAATTCTTGCACCCACATAATCATCTGCCACCTGGAGTTCTTCACCGAGCACTCTGCGGAGTGCAGTGTCTAAGTCTTCGCCCTTGCGAACCTTATCCATAAGGTGCATACCAATTTCAACATTTTTACCGTTCCAAGCGATCATCAACATACAAAAAACTGAAAAATGTTATAGCACTATTAACAAACTTAGAACCTTATTTGTTGTACATGTTTAAGATATCAGCTGCTTTTTTGGTTCTTAAATCAAGTATTGTTAATCCTTTTTTATTCAATACTTCATCTACTAACCATGTTCCTGTTTTGTATGCGATCCAGCGTTCTTTCAATTCAGGGTGATAAAACTTCCATTTCGAATAAACATATTTGTCTGCAAAAACTTCTGCGCTCAATTCCTTTAATTCTTTTGTCCACTGCTTTAATTTTTCTTCTAAGATTTGCCTGTAATCGCCATATGGCTCAAATACTCCGGCATATTCACGCTCAAACACTGTGGCCATACCCTCGTAGAGCGCGTTTTCTATTCCTGAAAACGGACCGTTTTCTCCGGTAAATCCTTGACTAATATGAAATGACTCATGGAATACAGTTGGTCGAATGCTTTCTGCTTGTTTATTTTTATAAACAAAATTTGGATCAAGTGAAATAGTAATGATATCACTCGAATAAGCAAAGCCTCCGATTCCTGTATTCTCAAGTATTCCATAGTCAGAAAAGTATATTTGAATTCTTACTGGTAAATTAGGTAGCAGCTTACGGACTTCGTCATACGAATCGGAAATAAGTTGTTCAAATTGCACTTCATATGATTTATTTTGATAATGCATAACGTCGATCATGAATTAACTATAGCAAAATTAGACACTACACAGACGTCTACTAACCAAATCTCATTTGGCATCACCTACCCGATATATTACGAGCAGAGTGCTACGCAGTTATTATACAAATATCTAAAGAGTTACGCGTTGCAAAAGAATACCTAAGGAATGGTCTACCTGAACTAGGACTTGAAGCAGTCTAAAAGCATCCATCGTATTGACAAAAGTGCTCTTATATTTTAGAATGTACATCATGTATAAAATAGTCGGCCAAACCACACTTTTCCTTCTCGACCTTACAGGGCTGTGCTTCAATCCGAAGTCTATTTTTAATTTGAGGAGATGCAATGAATAACCCAAACGTGGTTTTCGTCCATGGCAATGGCGGATCAACCATTGAAGACATTTGGTTCCCCGAAGCGAAAACCGAATTAGAAGCATTCGGCGTAGAGGTTGCTGCACAAACTATGCCAGACAATATGCTGGCTCGGTCTTCTATGTGGTTGCCCTTTATTGAGAATGTACTTGGTGCAAATGATAGCAGTATTATTGTTGGTCATTCGTCAGGAGCCGTAGCTGCAATGCGATATGCGGAAACACACCGTATTTTTGGGTCTGTTCTTGTAGGAGCTATGCACACCGACCTCGGGATTCGTTCTGAAATAATGAGTGGTTACTATGATGAGCCTTGGGATTGGGAAGAAATCAAAGCTAACCAAAATTGGATAGTACAGTTCGCTTCAACTGATGACCCTTTCATTCCGATTGAGGAGCCACGACATATCCGAGACATGCTCGGCACTGACTATCATGAATACACCAATAAGGGGCATTTTACCGACTTCTGGTTCCCCGAGCTTGTCACAGTAATCAAAGAGAAGTTAGTATAGTAAGAACGTGGCATATTTAGTACTTGCATACCCGGACTTAGACCAGTCGGATTACGACTGGATCCAAGACTTACGAAAAAAGCATGATAAGCAATACTTCGATGTCGTACAACCCCATTTCACTTTAATATTCAGCACCAACAAGCTAAATCTTGAGGACTTCACTCAACATGCAAAAGAAAAAGTTGAGGAACTACGAGCGTTTGAGATTAGTCTTGATTCTGCAAGGGTAGTTGAAGATGATTCGAAAGAGTTCTTCCATGAATTCTTAATTCCCTCTAAGGGGTTTGAGGAGATAAACAAAATTCATGACGAACTATACACAGGTCTGCTAGAGAGTGAACTAAGGCATGACATACCATTTATACCTCATGTAGGGATCGGCTCAAGCAATGACCAGCAAGAAGCTGAGGAGGTTGTTGGTATGATCATACAGGAACAGCGACCAATCATCGGAACCGTTAGCAAAATAACCATTGTTGAATTTGACGGCAAGAAAGTCGCGGACTTACAGACCATCACACTAAACAACTAGGGAAAAACTACTTCAACCTTAGACTCGTGTATGCTTCAGATGACAGTCCTCTTAAAATATAGAAATATGGTTTAATATACTAAATTTTGGTACGCCCGGACGGATTCGAACCGCCGACACCTGGTTCCGAAGACCAGTGCTCTAATCCGCTGAGCTACGGGCGCTCATCAAAACCATATTATACCAGATTAAGCTTGGTTTTTCTTCTCTGTTTTTTTATTTGTAATTTTAGCGGGTAAAGATTTAATAATTTTGGGTCTCTGGGCAAGTTGTAATTGTTCTGCTAATTTTAAAATAAGTTCTTGAGCAGACTCTGTGCTCATGCCAACCCGAGCTACTGGCTGTGCTGGGTTACCCAAAGCAAAACCAATAACTACACCTTTTTTATTTGCTTCTACTACCGTCTGATCGATATACGCAACCTTATTGTCAAATGGTATTACCATCATTATTTGCTTAAGTAGTTGCTCGTCTGTTTGCTCGCCTTTGTATTGATTCTGATTATAACCAGCAAGTTCCCACAATTTAACAGATTCACTATCTGAAACGTTGTAGTGGCTCATTAATAACATCAGCAAGTCTTCATCGGGTAGTTTACGACCTGCCTCGATTGACTCTAACATCGTACTGTCAATCTCAACAGCCCCACTAACTTCAAGCAGGCTTTCTTTAGCCTTTTCGCGCAAGTTTTTTAAGCGCAAACCGAATACTTTATATGGCTGAATCTCACTCATATAAGCCTATTTTACATCTTATTTGATGGTTTTTGCAAATAATGCAGTTATAATTAAAAGCAATGAAAACTTTAAAAAACGCACATTTGGCAGACTACACTTCATTACGAGTTGGTGGCCCGGCTGAAAATTTAATCATTTTAGAACCGGCAGATTCGTTGCAAGAAGTATTAAGAAATGTGAATACACCCTATTTGTGGATACTGGGCGGTGGCACGAATAGTCTAGTTTCTGACCATGGGCTACCAGGAACAACCATCTTAAACACCAATGGTTCATTAAAACTTTTAAGTGAAACAACTATTCAGGCAACCAGTGGACTAGACTGGGATGAACTAATACAATTTGCTATTACTCATAACCTTTATGGTATGGAGCTAATGAGCGGAATACCTGGCACGGTCGGCGGAGCAATTGTTGGCAATATTGCGGCCTATGGCCAAAAACTTGCCGACACCTTAACTCAAATTAACACCTATGATCCATTAACCAAACGAACTAAATTTTTAACACGCAATGAACTGGGTTTTGGATATAGAACAAGCAACTTGCAATCAGAACAAAATAAACATTTGGTAATATTAGATGCCTTATTCGAGCTTTCTAAAAACCCCACCATGCAATTAGAATACGAATCTGCTCTTAAAGTTGCAACCGAAATTAAAGTCGCACCCCATTCACTAAACAACCGACGGACTATTATTATGGAAACTCGTAAACGAGCTGGCTCATTACTAAACGAGTCCAACAGCGAACATGCTACCGCTGGGTCATTTTTTAGAAACCCAATGGTTAATCAAAATCAGGTAGAAAATATTTTATCTTACGAAGAGGCAGGTATTAGCAAAGAAAAATTACTAAGGCAAAACACACTACACAGTGGCGAAAGTGCGCGGGTTTCAGCTGCTCATGTCTTGTTGGCAGCTGGGTTTAAACGTGGCCAAAGTTGGGGCCAAGTACGCCTACACCCAGATCATATTTTAAAGATAGAAAACATGGGCGGAGCATCGGCGCAAGACATTCATGATGTGGTTGGGTTAATTGTCGCTACTGTGCAATCAAAATTAGATATTAAATTAGTGCCGGAAGTCCGTTTGATTGGCGAATTTAGTTAACCATGGCTACCATTAAAGCAACTTGCAACGTAAACCCCGAAAGCTCGCACGACATTGAGATTCATTCGCAAGACTTAAAAATTATAGAATGGGATGGTGGTAAAAATTATGCGTTTCGTTTTAAGTGCCCAGAGTGTCTTAAAATTGACTATCACCCAACGTCAGTTTGCACTGCTCAAATACTTGAAGCTGCCGGTGTTAGAATTGAATCTGTTGAATCACCAATTCATGAAATAGGCACAGGTGAACCAATAACCCATGATGATCTATTGGACTTTCATGAAGAACTAAAAAATAAATTCTTAATTATCTGACGGCAAAGGAAACTGACTGGCAAATTCTTTCACCTCATTGCTTAACGTATTAAGCAATTTTTGATCATTCTTTTGCTTAACAGCTTTAGCCATCCATTCAGCAACAGTCGCCATATCAGCCTCTTTTAAGCCGCGCGTAGTTATTGCCGGAGTGCCAAGCCTTAAACCACTCGGTCGAAACGGCGGTAATGTATCTTCAGGAATAGCATTGCAATTTGCCGTTAAGCCAATTTGATCATACAAATTTTGAGCCTCCCGGCCATTAATATTAAAACTTTTGACCATATCTACTTGAATCAGATGATTATCGGTGCCGTTGGTGACCAACTTAAAGCCTCGCTTCATCAGCTCGTCCGCTAATCGCTTAGCGTTTACTAGAATCTGCTTAGCATATTCTTGAAAACCAGGCTCTAATGCCTCGCCAAAAGCCACCGCTTTTGCAGAAATTGTGTGCATATGAGGGCCACCCTGAAACCCCGGGAATACCTCTCTGTCAATCAGTGTCGGCAGATTTTCAACCGTTTTAGTTGGGGCTTTGAGTGGATTACTAACTGTACCTTTAGATAAAATCAAACCGCCACGAGGGCCACGTAAAGTTTTATGGGTAGTGGTTGTGATAATATGAAACCCGAAATCAAAAGGATTAGGCAAAACCTTGCCCGCAATTAATCCGGCAATATGAGCCATATCAGCCATAAGTACAGAGTTGACTTCTTTAGCGATTTCGGCAAATTTTGCGTAATCTAGGTCGCGCGGATAACCGCTAAACCCGGCTAATATAATTTTTGGCTTTTCTTTTAAAGCTGTTGCTCGCATAGCGTCATAATCAATCTCGCCAGTTTCAATATCTTTAATTCCGTATCTTACAAAATTATATAGCTTAGCACTACTAGTTACTGGATGGCCGTGAGTTAAGTGCCCGCCGTGATCCAACTTCATTGCCATAACAGTATCACCCGGCTCTAGCCATGCCTGATAAACAGCAATATTCGCTGGTGCCCCACTGTGAGGCTGTACATTGGCATGATCGGCCCCAAATAATTGCTTAGCGCGGTCAATTGCGAGTTGTTCAACAATATCAGTATTTTCTTGCCCACCGTAGTAGCGTTTACCAGGATAGCCTTCTGAATATTTATTGGTTAGTACACTGCCGAGCGCGTCTAACACATCTCGACTGACATAATTCTCTGATGGAATTAGCTCTAGGCCTTCTCTTTGGCGCTGCTCTTCACTATTTATCGCTTGCGCAATTTTTACATCTTTCATAATTTATCTCCTATTATTGTTGCTGTAAAATTCATGGTTGCGCTATATCATAACTGTATTGTACTGTATTTATAGGAACTAAAGTAAACAAAAACAACATATTTTATAATTATGCATATGGTGATATAATATTTGAACTATGCAGACAACTAATGAAAAAATTGGCAGTTTAATTTATCAAATACGGCAAGAACGTGGCCTAACCCAAGCTGAATTTGCCAAAAAACTAAAAACCAGCCAGTCGGCAGTAAACCGGATTGAGCATGGTCGGCAAAATCTTAGCTTGGATATGTTGGCCCGTATTAGCGATGTACTTCACAAGCCCCTGATTAATATCTCTAGTGGTGCTATTAATTTGCGTGTTGAAGGTGGACATGAACTGCATGGCGAAATTTCTGTAAAAAGCTCTAAGAACGCAACTGTTGCCCTAATTTGTGCTAGTTTGCTTAACAAAGGTACAACCAGATTAAAAAATGTACCTAAAATTGAAGAGGTTAACCGTCTTGTAGAAGTTCTACGCAGTATGGATGTGAATGTTCGCTGGCTTGGCAACGATTTAGAAATTAAACCACCAGAAAAGTTAAACGTAGCTGGCATGAATAAATCTGCTGCTCGACGCACCCGCAGTGTCATTATGTTTATTGGCCCCTTGCTCCACCATATGAATAAATTTGACATACCTTATGCTGGTGGCTGTGAACTAGGCCGACGTACTGTATTGCCCCACCTATACGCACTTGAAGAGTTCGGTGTTGATGTGTTTACTAAAACTGGCCATTATCATGTTAGTGTTGACAAAAAACCACCTACTCGGCCTGTTGTGCTTTATGAATCTGGCGACACTACCACAGAGAATATCTTAATGGCTGCCGCTGGTTTTGAGAGTGAAACCATTATTAAAATGGCCAGCGCTAATTATATGGTACAAGATGTTTGCTTCTTTTTAAAAAGGCTTGGCGTAAAAATCGATGGCATCGGCACGAGCACCCTAAAAATCCGTGGTATTAAAAATATTCGTAAAAACGTTACTTATAGTCCTAGCGAAGACCCAGTTGAAGCTATGACTTTTATCGCCGCAGCCGTTACTACAAACTCTTCAATCACCATAAAACGCGCACCACTAGATTTCTTAGAATTAGAACTTTTAAAACTTGAAAAAATGGGGCTTAAATTTGACTTAACAAAAACTTATAAAGCCGACAACACCCAGACTGATCTAACAGACATTACAATTCATAAACATAATGGCAAGCTAACGGCACCAGCAGAAAAAGTCTATGGTCGACCTTTCCCTGGCTTGAACATCGACCACCTGCCATATTTTGTACCAATTGTCGCAGTGGCTAAAGGCCGTACCCTCATTCACGATTGGGTTTACGAAGACCGCGCCCTAATGTTCACCGAGATGAAAAAGATTGGCGTAGATTTAGAGCTAGCCGACCCACATCGTATATATATAAATGGCCCGACCCGTTTCCGTGCCGCCGATTTAGTATCGCCTAGCGGAATTCGCCCTGCCGTTATAATTTTAATTGGTATGTTGGCTGCAGAAGGTACTAGCATGCTCCGCAATGTTTACACCATTAACCGGGGTTATGAAGATTTAGCCGAACGCCTTAACCAACTTGGAGCCCACATAAGCGTCATCCACGAGTTTTAGGCTTGCGCACCAGCTCGAGCTGGCGATACCCATGCACCACCAGTTTGTGATTTACGCATTACTTTTTTATTATCTTTAATACAGCGCAAGATTGCCACCAACTGTACTGCGTTCATGACATAAAACACAAAATACATCAGAGGAGTGTACAAACTTAATCTATATTTACTTTTTACACTCAAATGCTCATCTGGCCAAATTGTCCACAAAATGTACAGAGTAATCACCACATATGCCCCGAGGATAGCGTGTGGATTTTGCTGAAGAATACTCAAATAAATAATGTACGCTAGCAAAATTGGTTCAATCAATAGCAATAATTCACCGAGCATCGCTAGTGGCAACCGATAAAAAGTTAGCATCCGACTATAAAGCGCACTATTATTACCAGCCATATGTCCATACTTTAGAAGATTTTGTAACATGCCCAGCTTCCAACGGTAACGCTGCTTGAATAATGCCTTATAGGTTTGCACACCTTCTGTCATCGCTAGTACATCTGATGCGTAGATAATTTTTTGGTGTAAATTACCTTTTGAAACTATTTTTAAACTCAGGCCAATATCTTCAGTTTGAGTGTCGGTATCATAAAATTTTGCGTCACGCACTACGTCCATGCGATATGTTGAACCTACACCACCAATTATAAACTCGCTATTGGTTAGTGTGTAAAATTTCTTCGAGCGATAGCCAATCATGTGTTCAAATTTTTGAAGTAAACTTAACATGGTGCCGTTATCCATTACCTGCACATTAGCTGCCAATCCAACAACCTCTGGTGTGTCAAAATGTTTTACGGCATTGTTAATAGCGTGCCTGTCAAGCAATGAATCGGCATCCAATGTCATTAGTAAATCTCCTCTTGCGTGACGTCGAAGCGCATGGTTCATGGCCTCACCCTTGCCAACATTGGTTTGTTTACGGAGCAAATGAATATCCATGTTTGGGTGATCTTTTATGTATTGCCAAACTAAGCTACGAGTTTTATCTGTTGAGCAATCATCAACTACCAATATTTGAAGTTTTCGGTAGGTATTTTTACGAACCGATTCTAAAGTTCTTAAAACTCCCATCTCTTCATTGTGAGCCGGAATTAATAGTGTTACTAGCGGGCGCAAACCTGGGATTTTTTTGTGTGGTTTACTTTTTTTAATCGCCTGTTTAATGTCGTAAATATTTGCACCAGCAATATATAGCCCAAAATGAACTGTGTTAATTATGGCAATCAGAGCGAAAGCGTAAAACAAAAAATCCTTAAGCATCAGTAACTCCCACCAATTCAAACACAAAAAGTGTGCGATCTTGGAAGTTGGCCCCAGAACATGTTTGGAGCGTTAATATTGGTGCACCTTGGTAATAAAGAATACTGCTGTCATTTGGGTTGGTTGTAAATGACCGTGATAATCTATAGATAAACCGCTGGTTGTTATCGGTCGTAACATAGGCGACACTACCCGGCTTAATTTTTAACAACCTAGAGAATACATTCGAACGGTTGTGTCCATATATAAAGGTATTACCACTAGTTGTATTTGGGCGAGAAGTCATAACCGCATAATAAGCGCTATTCCTGCTAATCGTCCATTTTTTGTTTTGTTTATTATAATAACCCTTGGCAATTGGTAAATTTATATCGACTTCATCAATTTGTATCCGTACAGGGTAACCCGGAGATTGTGGAGTGTTTTGTTTGATTGGAGTAGCTACAATACTCTGTCCACTAGTGTCCTGAGCAACTACTTCGTTAGGTTCTGGTGTGTAGTTATATTCTTCATTTACCAGGCTATTTTTCATCATAAAAACACTACCGACAATAACCAATGTCAGGCCGACAAGTGCAATTAAAATATGTAGTTTACGTTTCATAGCAAAAAACAAAGGGGCAGCAACCAAAGCTACCGCCACTCCGCCTATGACTCTTAGCGAGCCTTATTTACTGCAAAACGTACGATTGTTGAAATAACAATCACTACGCCAACAGCAATACTGGTTACTGCAATCGCAGTTAGTGCACGGTTACCACCTGTATTTGGCAACACAACGCTACCAACTACAACAGCACCCGCTCCTTTACCACCTTCGTACATGTGTCTCTCCTTATGGCTTTAGACGCGATCAGTAAGTTTAGCCAACAAAAAATGAGTGCCAAACGACCCTCACGCTTTTGTACACATTTATTTTACTACATTTTTGATTTTTTGTAAAGCTTTTTTTCAATATTTTTTAATTACGTCCAGAGGGCGTTATCTAAGTAAATAACCGTACCAGCACCACTAGCCACGATAACTTGTAGGCTTGAGCTCTTGACGTTAACCGAACTTGGTTTGTAGCTAAATAACGTCTGCCCGCTGACAGCATCCGATTTTGTATGCAGATATTGACCACTAATCCAGTTGCCATTAGCATCATATTCGTCAACATAAAAACCAATTCCACTACTTAATGAAATAATTTTTAAGTCACAACTAATCTGATAAGTTTTGTCACTATTAACGCTAACTTTTGAAGAAAACAGATGTACATTTTTACTAGCCATATTGGTTAACTTTATTGAGTTTTTTAAGCTTGATGCCGATCCATTGTTTAAGGTATCTAGTGTTATGGCAGTTGGCGCATCAGTTGACCAGCCCGTAAGACCAGCTTCAAAATTACCGTTGATTAGCATGTTTACTGGTGTTGGGTCAGGGTTTGGCGATGGCCCACTAGTTGTCGCAAACCATTGCACACTATCTATATAAACCACAATGCCCGAGTTATTCATAATAATAATTTGCAAACGTGCCCGATTAACCATGTTAGAGCTAGCTGTATACATAAACGACAAATCCTTAGCGTACCAAGTATTTATGGATTGTTTGTACTGACCACTTATCCAGTTGCCATCTTTATCGTATTCGTCCACATAAAAGCCAACTGCGCCACTGCTTATTGCCGTGAGGTTTATATAACCTTTAACTACGTAAGTACTGCTTGGATTAACATTTACAGTTGGGGTAAATACATGTATGTTTTTAGTACCAGCAGTAACTTTTACAGACCGTTTTGGTTCTGGTGTACTACCTTTGGTGGTTGTATCTATTTTTACGGATTTACCTCCGTCTGTTGTCCAACCATTACTTATAGAAGTACCGGTATCAGGTTCTTTAACCAAATTATCTACCTTTTCTGCTGTTACCAACCCCTTGCTTACATTAGTTGTGCTAACATTTTGGCTTTTTATATAAGAAGCAATGGTAGTTAAATCTGCTGTACTAAACTGATAATCTTCTGGGTTAGTACTTGGATTGTCTTGAATATCATGAAACACCAAAATCAACCATGTGTCATTGGCCACAGCTTGGTCAATATAGCTCTTAACCGTATCAACACTCACGCCAGCTTGTACTTGTTGAACACGCAATAAATAGTTTTCGTATGGCCACTGGTTATAACCAGTGTCATGAAACGGTCGATGATTGGTGTAGTATTTAGCAATCGAAGCCAACACTTTTTGATTATAGTCACCATAAGGAGTCGCAAAAGATGTTACATTTATGCCCTGTGCTTGCAAGGCATTTTTACTATTAGCCACTTCACGCTCAAGCTTGGTATTGTTAATTTCTGTCATCAATGGGTGGCTTACGCTATGTGAACCGATTTCCCAACCATAAGTATTTTGCAAACTTTTAATCTGTGCCCAAGTCATATAAGGAATATCACCATCGGCTGGGCAATTGTTTGGCACCGTGATTTTGCCCACACAACTTGTGGTTACATAGCTTGTGCCGGTCATACCATATTCTGATAAAATTGGCGCTACTTTGGTGAAATTACTAGCCCCACCATCATCAAAAGTAAAAGATACTTTAGCCTTTGGTGTCGGATTTTGCACAGCTGCTTCTGTGACATTACTTTTAAATAAACCAGTTGCAAATACTGCCGTAATTACCGCGCTGGATATTAGTAATTTTTTAACTATAGAAATGGACATAACTCACCAATCGTCCCACCATAAAATTAATCAACATTATTATACTAACTTTTAAACTATTTTGTCAAGTATATGTGTTAAGATACGCTTGTGTTTAGCCAAGCGAACGCTTTATAACTCGCTCAACCAATACCGAACAATCTGAGTAATCACCTAGCACGTAGGCTACATCTTCAGCAATTTCTTGCTCGCGTTGCTGACGCGATAAACCACGGTTTCTGGTATTTGTCCGGTTAATGTCGGCTTCTTCAAAATCTGCCATGGCAATTGCATCACGGTAGATACGTTCATCATTGGCTAGCTGGCAATCAACACCATACTCTGTGCCACCGGCTTGCTTGTGATGATGTTCTTCAACTGCTCGTACCATTGCTTGCGGGAAACCACGACTACGCAAAATTGCCCCGCCAGCACAAACGTGAGCTTGCATGGCCAACCGATCGCTTGCTGTCCACTCTAGGCCTGCAGTACTCTTTTGGAGCAAAGACTGCGGAACGGCCAATTTACCAATATCATGCAGTATAGCACCGCCAAATATCGGGCTCGGGTCCATATTAATTCCGTAAAAGCCACTAATTTCATCGGCAATTTCCATAGCAATTGGTAATGTACGCAATCCACCAATGGCAGCATCCTCATCATGTCGGGCTAATTTACCTAAAAGCCTAAATGTTGTATCCAAAAATGACCCGTTGATTCCATTTTGTTTAGCAATTTCTTTAGCATCGACCAATAAATCATCGTAAGGACGTTGGCCGACATAGTCAACAAGCGGTATCATATTTGGACATAATTCGGTTGTGGTCATGTTTGTGTGGCTATTAAACTTATCAACTACTATTATACGCTTATTTGTCAAAGGTTTTTATGTAATTGGCCATAAATAAAAAAATCCGGTTCATAACCGGAAGCTTTAATTGGGGTGCCTGAAGGGACTTGAACCCTCGATCTTCGGAACCACAACCCGACGCTTTAACCAACTAAGCTACAGGCACCATATATCCGAACAGGGGTCATTATACGGCAAACTAAGTTAATTTTCAATAACGAATCACTAAACTAAATATTTGACACCTCTGTTATTTGATATAAATGTATTGACTTTTTTATTGTGTTATGTTAATATATCTGCTTGGTCATTTTTTTGGCCAGTTACTCGCAAATTTTTGGTTAACCCATTTATTGGTAGAAAACCAGGATTTATAGAGTTTTAACAGTTAGGTATAGATATGGATTCTTACTGAAAAGGGCTACACCGTTGCCGATATAAAATATTAAATTATTGATATTTTATACCGGCAACCGTCGGAACCCCCAGCTTCCGGGCTCCCGCCTGGACGAACAGAAAGCAATCATCATGAAGAAGAGTATTCTTATCGTCCCAGTGTTGATGATCGCCGTCGCGATCATCGCCGTCCTCGCTGGCATCCGGCCGGCTGAGGCAACCGATAGCGTGGTTCCCGCCACCTGTGACGGCACCGAGGCCTATGCCCCGGTGAACTACGTCAACGACAGCGACTACGACCAGTCAGTCGAAGTCTCCGTTGACGGAGAGTTGCACGCAGGGATCATCCTGCCCCCCGGAGGCTCGATTGAGAGCTTCCCACTCGGTGCTTCCGTCACGGAAGGTGGCGAGCTGATGTTGCACATCAGCAACGCTGTCTACCCAGTCGATGGGATCCAGGTAATCCGCATGACCTTTGGGCCTGTGGATTGCTCGGCACCTCCGACGACGACGTCAACCGTTCCGGTTGATATCGGCACACCCGCTACGGTGGTCAACAGTGACGCATACGTCACGCCATCGAGCACCGTACTACAGGCTTCCGAACCGCCGATGCCACTAAGCATCGCTGGCTGACCATCCAGGTCAGCAACATCGGGCGGGAACCCACGGGGCCTGGTGGGGAGCGTTGTTGCGCCCGAGATGTGACAGACCTAGTCTGAGCAACTCGAGCCCACACGCTCCCCACCTACCTCGCCTTCAAAATCTATACCTAACTCAATCCACGTCTGCAACACCAGCACCAAAAATGGTGTTTTTTATACCTAGTAATTGCTTAAGTTTTTTGCGTACATATATATTGACTATTATAAGTGTTTATGATAGTATTATCTATTGTGCTTGTGCAGAAATTCCTCAATAGAGTTTGTAGTTTCTACGCAAAAACGCACATTAAAAGTTAGGTATAGAACTTATAAAACCTGATTTGTTTACGAATAATCATTGACAGTTCAGGTTTTATAAATTGATGTTAGGGAAGTTCCCTACTTCAGCATTTGCTGAAAAACCAAAAGGAGCTTGCATGGCTCAGAAGAAGGACCCTAGTATGGTGGTTGCAATACTCGCCCTGTTTTTGGCAGGTGCGGTGGTCTTTGGCGCCTTGTGGTGGGCCCAGCGAGACCAGGTAGAGTTTGTCCCTAAGGGCAAAACTACGACCACCCTGGTGCCAGAGTTGTCGGTAAGTAGCGTTTCACCACCCGAGGTGTCGATTGTGCCCAACGACACAGAAGGCTGCGCTACGCGCATGCCCGATGGATCAGTCGTCGAACACGGTTGCTCTGAGCAACCAAACTGACAGATGTGCTGGGGAGCACCGAGGCGGGGACGTGTGGAATCTTGATTCAACTTCAGGCTAACCTGTTGTTCGCTCATGAAGCACCACCGTCCCCGCCTCCAGCAATTCCTTTTCCTCTCTAACAACCAATTTTCTATACCTATCTTAACAACTTACTTTTTGATACTACAGATTATAGGTCTTTGAGTTATAATATACTGCACATGCCCTGGTAGCTCAGCTGGATAGAGCAGGACGGTTCTAACGTCAAGGTCGGGGGTTCGAATCCCTCCCGGGGTGCCATACAAAGTACCGGTCCATGCGACCGGTTTTTTATTTTATTTAAAACTTAGTTTAATACATCAATCACAAAAATGTTTATGTTTCAATTGGAATTAGAACATACTTAGTGTGCATTATGTTAAATCAGAATCAGTATTGTAAGACTTGGTAGCTAAGATGTTTTACTATTGGTAAATTCAGCTTTACCGATCAAAAATCTACTAGTTTAATAAATGGCAAGCAACCAGCCACAATCAATGGCACTACCAACGATGATTTATTAAAAATATATAGTGATATATGGTATGATAAGGTCTATCCATGCGGGTGTGGTATAACGTTTATTATTCCTGCCTTCCAAGCAGGCGACGAGGGTTAGACTCCCTCCACCCGCACCACGGTAGAGATTAAATCAAGATTTCCGTCATCCAAGCGGATTTTTTAAATTCGTAAAGGTTAAAATCTGTTTTATTTGTGCCATGCTTGCACGACATGACTTACCAGAGATATTTTAAAATTTTGTAGTAAAATAAATTTTAGCCAATTCGTAGGATGACATCATATCCAATCATGAAATCAGTCGCTTTTTTGGCTATTTTTGCAAAAGTATATTTTTTAATTTTTACTGCACACCAAATCTTACGAATATCTAGTTGAGGATTTCAACTAATAATTTTATTTTTTATGTCGGTACTCAAATAGATCGTAGACATATCCATCTCGTAGAATAGGTTTATAACAACTAACTACGAAAGGAAGACACTACCATGTCTAACCATGTTGGATCGTCTACGATCTATTCAACAATACTACCAAATAATGCTCAGTTACAGCGTATAAAGTCTGTTAACTTATCTCGGGATGCTAAACACCGGCTGACAGTCATCGAGTATTATCTTCAGTGTCGGAGCGTGGCTCTAACCTGCCGACACTTTGGAATCTGTAGGAGCTACTTCTATAAGTGGTATCGCCGCTACAACCCTAGAAACCTTAATACGCTAGAAAACCTTAGTTGCAGGCCGTACCGAGTTCGGCCTGCAACTTACGATACCAATCTAGTAGCACTTATCCGCAAGTTCCGCACAGACTAC
>CAZSVQ010000014.1:0-10681 GCA_964610345.1 uncultured Candidatus Saccharibacteria bacterium
AGTTTGACACTACCTACTTTAGCGGGTTGTTCCGTTTTAGTTTAGTGAACCTTATTCAGAACGTAGATTTTTAATTGTTGATTAGTGTTACAGTAGGGTAATGATAAAGGCGGTTATTTTTGATTGTTTCGGGGTTTTAGTAGGCACTGGAATATGGAATGTCTACCAGCAAGCTGGCGGTGATTTAGTTGCCGACAAAGCTTTTTTAGATGATTTAATCCAGCAAAATGCATTAGGTCAGTTACAAAATGACGGATTCAACAGTGCTTTGGCCGAGCACCTAGGATTATCTAATCAAGACTGGCAACAGCGCTTAAATGATGATGAAAAACCAAATCAACCAACCTTTTCATGTATAAAAGAACTAAAAAAAGATTACAAAATAGGCTTACTGAGCAATGCTAATAACGGTGTAATTGAGCGCAAAATTCCAGCCGAATTACGAGAGCTCTTCGATGTTATAGTTGTTTCGGCTGAAGTTGGCTTGATGAAGCCGGATCCTGCAATCTACGAACTCATCACCCAGCGCTTAGGTGTAAAACCCAAAGAGGCAATATTTATTGACGATCACCCTGATTATATTCTTGGCGCACAACAGGCTGGTATGCAAGCACTTTTGTACGGCGATCTTGACTCACTTAAGAAGGATCTCAGGCCTATAATTAAATTGAGTTAAATTATAAACCAGAACAATAGAATTTGTGAATGGATTGGTCGTGGCTTGGTGTTATGGACGGACGAGCAGGCGCCGAATGATTTCAATGTCAAGGTTGATGTAAATATATCCTCAGTCGAAATAGTGGCTGTGACAGAAAAAGAACAAGCATACGATAATCCTGATGACCTAGAAATTAATTTAAATAATATCACACAAATTCATAAACCGATTATTGATTATGCAGGTATGATAATTGTTGGTGCTGACATTGAAGAGTTTCCTGAACTAAAACAACTACCGGCTGATCTTGATGATTAAACGCAGTTTAGTATTAAGTTTTTGGTTAAGTTCGTATAGCTCAAACCTTAAATTGCTGGCGATTGCACCATTGGGTACTCCAATAGAAATGCTACCTTTTGCGGTACTTAATTTTGGAGTAACCTCAAATCTGTCTTGAACAAATTTCCTGATAACTGCAAATTCTTCGGGCTCGTTTTGTGAATCTCGTTTTTTTAAAATGTCTCTTAACGCGTCGGCCATACCCACCATTATACTTGACTGACGTGATAGCTGAGCCGTAGTAATATTTATCAACCATCTAAGCTTTTAATTCAACGCTGGTAAAATAAGTTTATGCCAGAGCTTCCAGAAGTAGAGACGGTTAAACGAGGTTTGCAAGAATTAATACCCGGAAAGGTTGTTGATGATGTTAGTATTGATTGGCTAAAAAGTTTTCAAAGCGCAAAGCAAGACGTTGATGAATTTTTGATTGGTGCAAAAGTTTCTAGAGTTAAACGCCGAGCTAAAGTCTTGATAATTGAGCTAGATACAAATTACAGCCTAGTTATTCACTTAAAAATGACCGGACAACTGGTGTTTGTGGGTGGCGCAAATCGCTGGGGGGCTGGACACCCAAATGATAGCTTGATAGGCGAACTTCCGGATAAATCAACACGAGTTACGATTGATTTTCAGGATGGCTCCAAGCTGTTTTTTAATGACCAGAGAAAATTTGGCTGGATGAGATTATTGCCAACCCCAGAGGTACAACATATAGATTTTTTTAAGAAAGTTGGCCCAGAACCATTAAGTGAGTATTTTACAGCAAAAGAATTTATGCAGAGAGTTAGTAGACGATTTAATTCTACGATTAAAGCCACGATACTTGACCAAACAGTCATTGCTGGAATAGGCAACATTTATGCAGACGAAGCATTATTTACGGCAAAAGTCCATCCAGCCTTACGGGTGCGTGATGTCAGCAAAACAAAATTAAAATTATTGTACAATGCTATCCGTGGAGTTTTGCAGATAAGTATAGACAAAGGTGGTTCAAGCTCTAGGAACTATGTAAATGCAGAAGGCAAAAAAGGTAGCTATTTAGACTATGCGAAGGTATATAAAAGAGAGGGTAAGCCTTGTGTGCGGTGTGGCCAAGAAATAATAAAAATTCGTGTGGCTGGGCGCGGTACACACATATGCCCACGCGAACAAAAATTACCGAAGGGTTATAAATGATATATTTTTTAGCGGGCGATAACCAATTTGAGGTTAAACTAGCGTTAAGTAAATTCATAAATGATTTTACATTAAAACACGGTGATTTAGCGGTTGAGCGTATAGATGCAGAAGAAGCGTCGGCTGACACGATTATAGAATCAGCCTTAAGCTTGCCATTTTTAAGCCCAGCCAAATTGGTTATTGTAAGCAATGCATCAAATAAAGAATTGCTCGAAAAACTAGTTGAAGTTGACTTGCCAGACGCAGTAACTGTCATTGTTTTGGTACCAAAACCAGATAAACGCGCAAGTTATTACAAAAAAATCAGTAAACACTCAAATTTTAAATTATTCACAAAAGACAATGTACAAAATTTGCCACGTTGGGTGGTAGATTACGCCAAAAACCAAGCAGGTGTTATTAGCTTGGCTGACGCTAGGTATTTAATTGACCGGGTAGGGTCTGACCAATTACTATTGGGTAACGAAGTTGATAAACTAATCTTGTTTAATAGTCACGTTAATAAAGATTCAATTAATGATTTAACCGAGCCCACACCTCAAAGTACGGTTTTTCAGCTACTTGAATATGCTTTTGCGGGGCAAGCAATAGAGGCCGAGACTATTTATAAAGAACAGCGGTCGCAAAAAGTAGAACCTCAATTAATTATTGGCATGATTGCATGGCAATTGCATCTGTTGGCGCTCATAAAATCAGCGGGTAATAAACCTGCAAATGTAATTGCCAAAGAAGCAAAAATTAACCCATATGTAGTACAAAAATCGCAAAACCTTGCGCGTAAATTAACAGTCAAGCAGATTAAAAAACTAGTTAAAGACGCACTTGATCTTGATGTGACCCTTAAAACTCAAAAAGTTGATGCTGACCAAGCAATGCTTATATACTTAACACAAATAATGTAAACCTAATTGCAAAATAAGCAAAACAGTGATATAATGTATGAGTTAAATCAAAACAAAAATGTCAGAAGAAGCACCAATAAGCAACTACGAAGCACTCCAAGAAACTACGGTACGTCAAATGACCGCAGAAGATGTTGTGAAAACTGGCCCTGTATTAGAGCAGTGGGTGAGGGATGCTGAGTCTGGCCAGATAATAAGCGATGAAATCGCAGAAATACAAAAAAATATGGAAGATAGCGTTACTGGCGCATCAAGTGACAAACAATATTTAGTAGCAGAAAATACAGAAGGTGAAGTTATTGGAGTAATGGGCATGGCGTTTCCAAGTGCAGAAATGACGGAGGTCGCTCAATCCGAACATCCAGTAGAGATTATAAATGCCTTTGTCTCAGGTGAAGCACTAGGCCAAGGTGTAGGTGGCAAATTGCTTGAAAATGTATTTGCAGTGTCAAAATTTATTGGTGCAACTGAAGTCATTGTAAATAGTGGCCCAAGATATAAAGATAGTGCTTGGAATTTTTATGACAAAAAATTTAACGGTCGCCTAACAACCCTTAAAGATAAATATGGTCCCGGACTGGATGCTCCAGTTTGGAGCAAATTACTTTAATTTTGCAGATCAAGAGTTCTATTACAAATAAGTTGTATATTACTTAAAAATCTCGGAGGTTGTTATTTTTTAGAGGCAGTCTTTTTGGCAGAAACTTTTTTGGCAACTGGCTTTTTGGCAACAGGTTTTAAGGTAGCTTTTGTAGGTGTTTTTTTGACGGTAGTTTTAGTAGGTTTTACTCCGGCTTCTTTGCTAGCTTTGGCAAGTTGAGCTTTTTTGCGCGCAGCCTTGTTTTTGTGCAACACACCTTTTTTGACGGCTTTATCGATCTCGCCCTGGGCTTTGGCAAGAAGTTCGTTCGCCTTTTTTTTATCGCCAGCTAAGTTGGCTTGAAGTTCTTTAACCGCACTTTTAATAGAGCGTTTGGTTTTACGGTTGCGAATAGTGGCTTTGGTGGCAACTTTAACTCGCTTTTTTGCAGATTGAATGATTGGCATTAGCTAATTCTTATATCCTATTTAACTTAATAATTTGTTATCTACGTAACTATACCGTATAACCTCTGTTTTTGCAACACAAATTATATATAACTTAATATAGACAACCCAAAAAGGTTATGGTACTCTAAAAATAGTATTAGCTAAAATATAAAAAACGATGGATCCAAACATAAAACAAAGTATCGTTGACCGCTTAAAACAAACCAATAATGTATTGGTAACTGTTAAGAGTAACCCGACTGTTGACCAGTTAGCAGCTTGCATCGGTTTAACACTGTTTTTGAATAAACAGGGCAAACACGCCACAGCCGTGTTTAGTGGTGCCGTGCCGTCTACAATCGAGTTTTTAAAGCCAGAATCAACACTAGAAAAAGATACTAATTCTTTGCGAGATTTTATAATTTCGCTCGATAAAAGCAAAGCTGATAAACTTCGCTATAAAGTTGAAGATAAAGTTGTTAAGATTTTTATTACTCCTTACAGGACTAGCCTTAGCCAGGATGATCTTGATTTCAGCCAGGGCGATTTTAATGTTGATGTTGTTCTTGCGCTTGGTGTGCATGTTCGTGAAGAGCTTGACCAAGCGATTATGGCGCACGGCCGAATTTTGCATGATGCAACAGTTGTTTCTATCAACAATTCTAAGCCCGCAGATTTGGGTGCCCTGAATTGGAACGACCCAAAGGCTAGCAGTTTATCAGAAATGGTATCTAGTTTAGTAGAATTGTTACAACCAAACATGCTGGATGCTCAAATGGCGACTGCATTTTTAACAGGTATTGTTGCCGAGACAGATCGTTTTAGTAACCCAAAAACTACCTCCGTAACTATGAGCTTGAGTGCCAAACTTATGGCTGCCGGGGCTAACCAGCAATTGGTCGCAACTAAATTGCAAGAACCGGTTAATATCGCCTCGCCAGCCAAGCAAAAAGCTGGTGAAGATGGTGAACTTGAGATTGACCATCCTGTAGATAAAAAACAGGATATGGAGCTTCCTTTGCCAGCAGCAGAAGGCGATAGCGATAGCGAAATCCATATTGATGACCAGGGAAACTTTAAGACTGGCCTGCAAGACGAAAAGGCAAAAGATGAATCAGGTGAAAACACCCTTAATAAACCAAGCCGAATGGCACTTGAGCCACCAACCATGGGCGGGTCATTGACGGCTAACACCCAGGCTAATCAGCTTGACCCAAGTATTGACCCATTAAGTGGAAAATCTCCGAGCAAAGATGTTTTATCTCATAATGCGCCGGCAGCGATTGCGCCATTACAGCCTGCGGAAGCTCATGGTATAGATATCAACCCAACTCAAACCTTGAGTTCAATTGAAGAGCAAGTAGATAGTCCACACGCCATTAAAAGTCCTCACGAGGGTGGATTAAAGCCATTATCCGCAGATAAACCTAGTTTAAGTGACTTATTAAGTGAATCAAGTAGCACAGAAGACAACGCCGGTGGGTTAGGAACACAAACTAGCGGTGCAATTGGTACATCTGACCAAGGATTAGATTATGCGCGTCAAGCAGTCGAAGAAGCGTCTCAATCATCAATGAATACATCACTGGAACCAATCCAAGGCTTAAATTCACAAATTTTAGGTGATAATTTGAATAAAGAAAACCCCGACTTGACTGGACAGCCAATTAATCCAGCCGATACGCCATTACCACCGGCTAATCAACCGGGTTTTAGTCTAGATTTGCCACCAAATCTTGTTCCACCAAATTCACCGATACCTACAGAACAAAGCGGAATTGGCCAACCAGCAACGTCGCCACCTCCAGTGCCACCACCAATGATGCCACCAAATTTTGGCCAACCTAGCCAAAATAGCGATGACTTTAATGTACCGATGTAACGCTTGAATGTTACAATTGGGCACGTGGACGGGATTTTACTAATTAATAAACAAAAAAATTGGACTAGTTTTGACGTGGTTGCAAAAGTCCGCGGGTTGGTTCGAAAAAATTTAAATGATTTACATGAAAATCGCGGATTTTGCACAGAGTTGCAGGGCAAGGAGTTGGCGAGTAGCGTTGCAAAACGTACTAGTGCGTACGTTGAGCGAGCAACGCAGTTAACTGAAGATACAATGCACCCTGAATCAAAGAGCTCGGACAGCTCTGCTGTTCAGCAGGGTTGGCGGTGTAAATGCCGCGTAAAAGTTGGGCATGCCGGCACACTAGACCCACTTGCAACCGGTTTATTGATTGTTTTAGTTGGTAAAATGACTAAAAAACAAGATGAATTTATGAAACAAGATAAAGTTTATGAAGTTGAGCTAATATTAGGGAAAAACAGTACAACAGGTGATGATGAGGGCGAAAAAACTATTGAATCTGATGTAAAACCAGATCTCGGTGAAGTAGAATCCACTTTGGAATCGTTCGTTGGTGAGCAACTTCAAATACCACCATTGTATTCAGCAATAAAAATTGATGGCCAACGAGCTTATAAACTTGCAAGAGCGGGCAAAACAGTTGAGCTAGAACCCAGAAAAGTTAATATTTATTCTATAACTAATATGCATTACAGTTATCCGACTGTAAATTTCACCTGTAAAGTATCTAGTGGTACATATATTAGGAGTTTAGTGAAAGATTTAGGTACAAAACTTGGCACAGGCGCTTACATGTCAGGCTTAAAACGTACCCAAATTGGCAGTTATAATTTAATTGACGCCAAAGATATCACAGATGAGAGCTTACTTAGCTTTATCAGTATTGATTGATTTTTTAGGGCGTTTCCAAACTTTTACCAAGATTGAAGTAATAATAATTATTGACCCAACAAGTATTGCAAAGCCGGCAACTGTTCCTGAATTGATTAATCCATTTGTTCCAGCCGTCTGCCCATTATAAGTTGTGTTGTTGTAGTTGCCTTCACCGTAATAATACGAACTTGTTTGAGCTAGATACGTAAAGTTAATAGAGTTTGTTGCAGGTAGGGTTAAGGTGTTTATAGGTGTTGACATGTCGATTAAAATAAAAGTGTTTACGTTTATATATTACCTATGTTAGCATAAGCTCAGGAATTAATATAATGAATATAAAAATTGTCGACATACTACAAAAAGAAGTAAGCCGGACTGAGTTTTTGGGTTTGGTTGGCGCTGGTCTTTTGTCAGTAGTTGGGGTAACAGCACTACTTAAAAACTTAGGTGATGTTTTTGGCAAATCTAGCCAAAAAGCTAGTACTCTAAATTACGGCAATGACAACTACGGTGGTAGCACCTCAAAAAAGAATAGCCTAGGCCTATAAACGGCACTAAGGTTAGGTTTAGACGCTATTATGGTTCTGTGCTAAGATAGTCATAAGCATTTAAAAGCGAGTCGATAACTATGAATAAAAGACTTTCAAGAAAGAGTGAACTATATGCCTAGACTCCCCATACCCGGTCAAGATGGTGGTACTTGGGGTAACCTACTTAACGAATACTTGAGCGTATCCCATAATGCAGACGGTAGTATTAAAACCAGTGCTGTACCACCATCTTCAGGAGATGGCGCAACCGGTGCTACTGGCCCAATAGGGGCAACTGGTAGCCCTGGTACTATTGGTGCCACCGGAGCCACAGGTTCAGGCTCTACTGGTGCAACTGGCGCTCAAGGAATAACCGGAGATACAGGTGCAACCGGAGCAACCGGAATAACTGGTGCTACCGGAGCTCAGGGTATACAAGGTAACCCAGGCACTAACGGAACAGACGGAGCCACCGGAGCTACTGGTTCTGTCGGATCACAAGGCGCAACAGGAGCCCAAGGACCACTCGGAGCTACTGGAGCCACCGGCCCACAAGGAACAGCTGGAACTCAGGGTGCTACGGGTGTGCAGGGGGCTACGGGGCCAACACCATCTGCAATTGGTGATATCACGGGTTTGCAAACGGCACTGGATACTCTAACTCAGGCAATCGTTACAATTACTTCAAATACTCAAACGGATGTAGATTATACTTTGGTTCTAACAGATGCCGGTAAGTGTATAGAGATGAACTCATCGTCTGCACATAACTTACAAGTACCAGCCAATTCCACTGTTGCATTCCCTATTGGTACAGTTATAGAGATATATATGGCTGGCACTGGCGTTGTAACCGTGACGGCTACAGGTGGCGTAACGGTAAGAAATATAGGCGCACTAAGTGGGCAGTATGCGACAGCCAGCTTACGAAAGCGCGCAACAGACGAGTGGGTATTAACTGGCGAGCTTGCCTAAATGGCAATCCGCACCCGCAGGAGATCAACACTCAAACAAGCTGTTGCTAACAATGCACCACCAACTCCTGCTGATGCAGCTGCTGTTTGGTGGGCCGATGATATAGCTCAAGCTGATGGATCTCAAGTGGCTACCTGGACAGACAGAGTTAATTCAAATATAGTCGCACAGGCGACAGGCGGTGACCAGCCAATGTTTGATGTAGATGGTGTCGGTGGTCGAGCATCAGTAAACTTTACTGCCGGTGATTTCATGGCTTTGTTGGCAACTAATCCGGTTTCTACCTCGTTGTCCGGTTGTGTGGTAGCGGTTGCCAAACAATCAGCTGTCTCTGGATTTCAGGTTATGTGGTCCACTAGCTTAACTGCAGACTCTGATTCGTATATGGATGACTATACAGACTATGACGCTTTTGGTTTTCAGGGTGCTCCAAATAGTAGTGGCTGGTATTCCCAGGGCTACACGATGACTACGAATGATCATGTTCGTGAAGTGTCTTCGGTTGGTATTGGTACCGATTGGACTTTGCGTATCAACAACTCTGTTATAAGCACGAATGGTGGTGGTGTGTCATCCAAGAGAGGTACCTGGTTTGGCAATATCACTCGTGACAGATTTACCTTTGGGCGTTTAACATACGCAGGCGGTACGTATCCGTGGACTGGGCGTTTGGCATACTTTGGAGTCTTTAATTCATCACTTTCAGCTCAGGATAGAACCAATTTGTATAATTGGATAGAAAATTATTACGGAATATCAATACCATGATAAAAGGTTGGCAATGGCAGTAAGAACCAGAAGAAGATCAACACTCAGGCAAGCTGTTGCTAGCAATGAACCACCAACTCCAGCTAATGCTGCAGCCGTATGGTGGGCAGATGATATAGCTCAAGCTGATGGCTCACAGGTTGCTAGTTGGACTGATAGAATTAACAATATATCTATAACCCAAGCAACGACTGGTGCTAGGCCACTGTATGATGTTGATGGACTCAATGGTAAGCCGGCTGTTAGTTTTGATGGGGTGGATGATTATCTTAGTTATGTAGCACCAAATCCTGTTTCTATTTCTTCTCAGGGTTGCGTGGTTATGGTGTGCAACCTCACGAGTCAAGCTACGGTCATATGGGCTAGCAGTGATACAGGTTCTACGACTAGGCGCATAGCAGGGTCAATATCGCTAAACCGCAATATACAAACATTGCAACGCAATAATGACACGCCTGAACGCAGCTTACTAAGTACAGGTATCATATCTGCTAACGATTTATCTGTATTAGAATGGTCCTCGGACAATACTAATTATGCGAAGAGACTGAATAATAATAGGCAGATTTTGATATTAGATACAGGAACTAATAATGGAAACTGGTTTTCTGACACTGACTCACGTGATAATTTTACAATAGGAGCATTGACTCGAACTTCTACAGACTTCTTTACTGCAGGTTCAATTGCCTACCTAGGTGTATTCGACTCCCCGCTCTCAGCTCAGGACAGATACAATCTATACAAATGGATAGAGCAATACTACGGCATAACCGGCATGCCCGGACTTTCAAGCTATGAACAGACAGTTTTACTGGATAATCCAAATGCATTCTGGCCCTGTCAGGATTTATCCGGGGGTCTTATAGATATTGCTAGTGGACTTGGAGCGAGCGAGATTGGTGCTGGCTCTGCAATTACATACCGTTCGGCTGGTCCAAGAGCCGGGTCTTATTCAATTACGTTGCCAGGTAGTAACAAAGGCTTTCTGGTTGCAGATAACGATATCTGGTCATCTCTGTCGTTTACGATGGAGGCTTGGGTCTTTATGGATCCTACGAGTGGAACGGGCCAGAGGTTCTGGGCTGTAAAAGGGAATACTTCGCCAAACTCTTATAGTGAGTGGGCTGGTCTAATGTATGGCAACCCAAGCAAAGTCTATAATCAAATATCTAACTCAGTTCTCATGGCTTGGAAAGTTAATAATTATACACCAGCATCGATATTAGGAGGCTGGCATCATGTAGTCTTTACACATAGTACAGCAGATAACTATATGAGAACATATTTTGATGGAACTCTTGTACAATCATATGGGCCATCGGGTAGCGGGAGTCGCATGGGTAACCTCAGCGGTCCATTGTATCTGGGTTACTGGCTATACGATACCGCAGAGTGCTGGAAGGGGTCTTTATCTTATATGGCATTCTACAACTATGCTTTAACTGCACCCAAAGTTTTAAGTCACTACGAGGCAATGACAGTATGATTAAGCAGGTAATCTAGCTATGGCAATCCGTACCCGACGTAGATCAACACTCAAGCAAGCTATTGCTAGCAA
>CAZSVQ010000014.1:10691-21642 GCA_964610345.1 uncultured Candidatus Saccharibacteria bacterium
GGCTGTCTGGTGGGCAGATGATATAGCCCAAGCTGATGGCTCACAAGTGGCTACCTGGACCGACAGAGTCAACAACATATCTGTAACTCAAGCTACATTAAGTGCTAGACCGCTGTATGATGCTAATGGCCTTAACGGTAAACCATCTGTGAGCTTTGATGGAATAGACGATTTTTTAACAGTTAATAATTTAATTTCAAATTCAAGTGTTGGTTGTGTCGTTACAGTGAGTTTTTTGACTAAAAAAAATAATTCTGCATTGTGGGCAACAGGACGCGGTTATTCCGAGGCTTGGCCAGAGAACTATATGATGGGTGTTTCTGTAACAGAAGGTATGAGGATGCAACATAATAATAGCAACACTAGTCCGGCTAGTGCGGATGTTGTTCGTACAACCGATTCTAGTACTGACATAATGATATACGAATGGAGTACTAATGGCCTCTCGTGGAACATGAGGAAAGATAATTTTCCACAGGCACTAACTGCTACTGCACGAACCAACTCAGGAGAGTGGTTTCAGCAGATCCCAAGTCGCACCACCTTCAGTCTCGGTGCATGCCCTTACGGCCAAGTACCTGCACCATATCACAATAATTTCTTTGGTGGTAGTATCGCATACATAGGTGTATTTGATGCCCCGCTTTCCACCCAAGACAGATACAACCTCTACAAATGGATAGAAAGCTATTACGGCATACCCGGCATACCCGGCCTGTCTGATTACGAACAAGCCGTCCTGGCCCATAACCCGATTGCTTACTGGCCAATGCAAGAAACTTCTGGGGTGACAATGAATGCGCTTATTGGATCTGTTGGTAACTATATTAATAGTCCGATGTTTGTGACTGCCGGTCCGTCATCGAAAATTCCCAATGCTGTACAGTTTGATGGTATAAATAAATATGCATCTGCTTCTCTTGACCTTTCTAGTCAGTCATCAGTAACGTTTTCTTTTTGGATGTATTGGGATAACTTTGCAAATAATGACATGATAGCGCTTGAACACACAGCTAATTGGTCTGCCAATTCTGGTATCATTATCGACCCAAATGAATCTACTACATTTGGATTTTTAACTGGAATGGGTACAAATTCAGGATTTAACTATAGATATGTATATGTATCGCGCCCGACGTCTGCTTCGTGGCATCATTATGTGTTTAGGTATAACCGATCGGCTCAGACTGTTAGTGTACGGATAGACGGATCCAATATTTCTGGTTCTGTTTATGCACCCGGAGTTGTATCTGGTAATTTTACAAACAGTATTTTGTATTTTATGACACGTGCAGGAACATCATTTTATGGTGCAGGAAAACTTTGTCAGGTTGCTGTTTTTTCTGGGATACTTTCTGACACAGAGTGCAATATATTATATACGGCGGGAATCTAGAGTGTTTAAAATCATAAATCATAAAAATCCTCATGAGCTGAACCAAAATTATGAAAAGGATAAATCATAAACTATGGCAATCCGCACTCGACGTAGATCAATACTTGTGCGATCCGAAGCAGTATCTTCTTATGTCAGTGCTGTCATAGCCGACGGTGCCGTAGGCTATTGGCCGTTATCGGAACTAGTTGGTACGATAGCCAATGACAGAACTGCAAATGGTCGTAATGGAACATACAGCGGCAACTTTACGTTAGGCAATACTCAACTTGCAGATAATTTAGCAACCTCGGCATATTTTGATGGTACAGATGACTATGTATCAATTGCCGATGATAATGCTTGGTCGTGTGCGGGGTCCACTGGCACAATATCGCTAGAAGCATGGATAAAACCAACAGCAGTAAATCGAGCCTCACAGTTTATTATAGCTAAACATGAGGAATGGCAACTGAGGATAGAGTCGGACGGTCGGGTCTTATTTGATGTCAATTACCAGGGGTTGAGTAGTGTCATGAATTGTTATACTGGAGTTTTGACTCCCGGTCAGGTATACCATATCATAGCTACTTATAATAAGTCGCTACCACGTATAGAGATATATGTTAATGGAATACTAGAAGGCTCATCTACAAGTGCGACTGGAAATAGCTCAGAAAATCGGTCGACACCACTGCTTATTGGTGGTAGGTCTGACAATGGAGGTAATGAATTTCAAGGAACAATCAGTGACGTCGCAGTTTACTCTACCGCTCTGACGGCCGGCCAAGCTGCAATGCATAGTCGTTTGGGGCACGGACTTTCTGACTATGAGCAAGCAGTGTTGGCAGATTCACCAGGTGCATTATGGCCAATGCAGGAAGCTTCCGGGTCTATTGTTGATGTAATTTCAGCACGAATAGGGACATCAGTTGGCGCCACAAAAACATATCAACAAACCGGGCCAGTCGCAGGAATAAACTCAATATCATTTGACGGATCTTCTAGTAGTGGATTTAGTGTTGCTGATGACAACCTATGGTCGTCTACCTCATTTAGTGTAGAAGGTTGGGTATATATGAGTTCAGCATTCCTGAGTGGTCAATCGCTGCGATATTGGTTTGCCAAGGAGTACTCTGGTTATAATGAATGGCAAATGATGGTTTCGGATTATGGTGGAGGGGCTATTCGACACGCTGGAGCGGTTAAAAACACAATAGATACTGCTTTTGCCCAGACTGATGACCCTACAAATCGCACTGAGCAGACTTGGTACCATGTAGTTTGTACGTTTAATGGCTCGAGTACTGGTGGCATACTATATATAAACGGCTCGCAAGTGGATGCGTCCGCAGGATCGGGTTCACGACGACCTAATGGTTCGGGTGTACTTACTATTGGTTGGAGTCCAGATGTGGCTGCCAGGTCGTGGAAGGGACGTTTGTCGATGATTGCGTTTTACAGTTCAGTACTAACACCTGGTCAAGTGCTAGCGCATTATCAGGCGATGTCATAAGTCACTTACTCCTGTGTTCAGGATAACCTGTTGCTTAAACAGATGTAAACTGATATAATGGCAATTACAAATGATTACAAGTGAGAAAAAACAAGCAGTTATTTCTGATTTAGCAAAGCACAAAACCGACAAAGGTAGTAGTGCTGTGCAGGTTGGTATTTTGACAAAGCGTATTGAGGAGATTACAGATCACCTAAAAACGAACAAAAAAGATCACATGGCACGTCGCGGTTTGTTACAAATGGTTGGTAAGCGAAAACGCCATTTAGCATACATTGCTAAAAAAGATAGTAACGAATATTTAGCACTAATCAAAAAACTCGGCTTGCGTCGATAATTTGCATAGACTCCATGGTGCCAAAATGGCACCTAAGCTTGTGCACATTAACAGCTTACAGCTCTGGGTTTTAAGGTTTGTTGCATAGCTACAGATATGCTTTGCCGGCACAAGAGGTACGTATATTTGCACTATGCACCAAACAATTAACAGAGAGAAAGAGACAAAATGGGACAAACAATAAACCCTTTAGGTAAAAAAATAATAAAAGTAGAAACAGATTTTTGCGGTAAAACACTTTGCTTAGAAGTTGGCCGTGTTGGTTTTAGAACATCAGCATCTGTTATTGCCCGCTATGGCGACACAGTAGTGCTTGCGAGCGCCATGGTAGGCGATAAGCCATTGCAAGGCTTTGATTACTTCCCGCTGAGTATTGATTACGAAGAAAAAATGTATGCCGCTGGCAAAATTAGTGGTTCAAGATTTATTAAGCGCGAGGGTCGCCCAAGCGATGATGCTATTTTGATCGGTCGACTGATTGACCGCCCAATTCGTCCATTATGGCCAAAAGGCTATCGCCACGAAGTTCAAGGTGTAGCCACTGTTTTAAGTATGGATCCGGCTTTTAGGCCAGACATGATTGCAATGCTTGCAATGAGTGCTGCATTTACGTTAACTGGTGCACCGTTTGATGGCCCAATTGCGGGCGTGCGTGTTGGTCTTAAAGGTGGCAAACCTCAGGCGTTTTTGAGCGCAAAAGAGCTCGATGACAACAAACTAGATTTGGTAGTAGCCGGTAAAAAAGACGGCATTATGATGGTAGAGGCTGGTGCAAATGAAGTTACTGAAGAAGAGCTACTAAAAGCGCTTGAATTTGCTCAATCTGCAATAAAACCAGCAATTGAGCTACAAGAAGAGTTAGCCAAAAAAGTAGGCGTAGTTGAACGAGAATTCGAACTAACCTTACCAGATACCGACATCCAACAGCGTGTAGAAACTTGGTTAGAGGGCAAACTTGGTGCTGGGCTTAGAGCGCCTTACCCAGAACGTAACGATCTCGTTAAGAAGTTGCGTGATGAAATGCGTGAACATTTTGCTACCGATATTGGTGAAGATGATTTTGCTGAATTTAAGCAAGAATATGATGACGCCTTTGTGTTGGCCACTCACAAAGATGTCCGTAAAGGAATTGTAGAAGAAGGTATTCGCCCGGATGGTCGCAAACTAACAGAAGTACGCCAACTTTCAAGTGAAATAGGTATTTTGCCACGGGCTCACGGGTCTAGTATATTTACGCGTGGTTTAACCCAGGCAATGAATATTGTTACGTTAGCACCACTTAGCTATGCGCAGATTGTCGATACTATGGAAAAGGACGGCGAACGTCGCTACATGCATCACTACAATGCTCCAGGCTGGACGGTGGGTGAAGTGCGTCGGCTAGGTAGCCCAGGGCGCCGGGAGATTGGTCATGGTTATCTTGCAGAACGTGCAATGACCGCAGTTTTACCAGACGAGGAAACCTTTCCGTACGCTATCCGTAGCGTAACCGAGATAATGAGCCAAAATGGCTCAACCTCAATGGCCGCAACCTGCTCAAGCTGTTTGGCGCTTTTGAATGCCGGCGTACCATTAAAACGGCCAGTTAGTGGCATAGCTATGGGCTTGATGATGAATGGTGATGAGCCAATCATTTTAAGCGATATAGCCGATGCAGAAGATTTTGCCGGAGATATGGACTTTAAAGTTACCGGAACAAGCGAGGGCATTACAGCACTACAAATGGATATGAAGGTACATGGTTTGCCAGTTAAAGTGTTAGCTAAAGCGCTTGAGCAAGGCAAGGAAGGCCGGGCTCATATCTTAAATCACATGCTAGAAACAATCAGTAGCCCGGACGAAATGAGCCAGTATGCACCACGTGTTAAATCGATCAAGATTAATCCAGATAAAATCCGTGATGTGATTGGCAAGGGCGGAGAAATGATTAACAAAATTATTGCCGAGACTGGTGCAGAAATTGATATTAAAGATGACGGTACGGTTATGATTGCAAGCCCAGATAAAAAATCGATTGATGGCGCAACTCAGTGGATTAAGCAAATTACTGCCGAGCCAGAGGTTGGCCTGATTTACAAAGATTGCCGTGTGGTTAGCGTGCTTGATTTTGGGGCGTTTGTAGAGATTATGCCCGGGCACGAAGGCCTTGTTCATGTTAGTGAAATGGCCGAAGAACGTGTTGGCAAGCCAAGCGATGTAGTGAGCGAGGGTGATCGAGTAACTGTAAAATTAGTAGCAATAGATGACCGAGGTAGGCTACAATTAAGCATGAAAGCCGCCATCCGCGAGCAATCAAAGAAATAATATGAAGAAAAAAAGCAATCACAAAGTACAACAAATTGCAGTTGCTGGTTTTGCGATTGCTGGTGGAATTTCTGCAGGCTTGGCTTTGGCTGGCATGACTGCTGTGTGGTTTGCATCGGCGCTTTTTGGGCTGGGATTTATATTTTCGTTGATGGAGTTAAGAAAAAATGGCTAGAAAACGGTTAACCAAAGAACAAAAAGCCTTTCGGTTTTACGATAGCTCACTTGGACATCTGGTTCTATCGGCGATAATTTGGGTTATTGGTTTTAATTTGTTTTTATTGGCAGTCGATAGTGGCAGTTTATTGCAGTGGGGTGGTGTAATCATCAGTTTAGTTTGGGGCTTGTATCATTTGATAGAAGCCGCCAAATTGTTCGTTAAAAAATCATGGCAAAGACGAAAAAAGAAAGCTTAAAGGTAATTGAGCAATCGATTTTGGACAACAACGTTTGCCCAGAATTAGCCAACCAGGCTACCCAGCTAGTGTTTGGCGATGGTAACGAGGACGCTGAACTTTTGTTTATTGGTGAGGCTCCTGGTAAAAATGAGGACATCAAAGGCTTGCCATTTGTCGGCTCGGCTGGGAAGTTTTTAGACGAGATGCTAGAGTCAATTAAACTACGGCGGAGCGACGTGTACATTACAAACATCGTTAAGTACCGGCCACCCGATAATCGTGACCCAAGTCCAAATGAAAAATCTGCGTTTTTACCGTATTTGCAAGCCCAGATAGAGGTAATTCAGCCCAAGTTGGTTATTCCGCTCGGGAGACACAGCATGAATTGCTTCTTACCAGATTTGCAAATTAGCAAAGCCCATGGCCAGCTTAAAACCATTAAAGGACAAGCTTATTTACCTTTATACCATCCGGCGGCCGCATTATATAACGGGTCAATGCGCAAAATCTTAATAGAAGATTTTGCCAAAATCCCCACATTACTAAAGAAAATCTAGATTATAAAAATAAGGAGAAACAATAATGAATCCAGATAAAAAAACAACTAACAATAGATCAAATAACTCAAAACCAACAACTGGCGCTCCAAAAGCCAATGTAAAGCCAGACCCTAACAAGCTGACCCTTAAAAAGACCGGCAACGGTAGTGGCCGGAGTGTCTCACGTGGGGCAGCAATTCGAGCTCAAAAACGCAGTTTAGAAGATGCCCAAAAAATGCTAAATTCCTACACCAGCGCTGCCCAAAAGGCCGATAAACCAACCAGAGCAAACCAAATTACAGATGACTTCAACAAGCTAAAAATTACTTTTCTTGGTGGCCTAGAAGATGTTGGTGAAAAAAACTGTACAGTAATTGAATACCAAAATGACGCAATAATATTAGATTGCGGCAATAACCTAGGAGTGGATTTACCAGGCATTAACTACGAGATTGCTGACCCAACTTATTTAGAGAGTATTCGACATAAGATTAAAGGCTATGTGATTACACATGGCCACCTTGATCATATTGGTGGCTTAAAGCACATTGTGCCAAAGTTTCCAGCACCTATTTATGGCTCTGGCTTTACAATTGGCATTGTTGCAAAAACATTTGAAGATGTACCTGCAGGCACAGAAATGTTCACGCCAAAAACAATTGCCATGAACATGGATAATCACGAAAAGCTCAAAATCGGTGCATTTATGGTAGAACTAATTCGCATAACGCATTCCATACCAGATGCAACTTCGGTTAATATTGAAACTCCAATCGGGCGAATAATTGCTACTGGTGATTTTAGGCTCGACCCAGAACCTCTAGACAATATGCCGAGTGACGTAAGTCGGTTGAAGCAACTTGGTGATGATGGCGTTTTGATGTTGCTGACAGAGAGTAGTTATTCAGACTCTGAGGGTCGCACACCAACAGAAGCAACCTTACAGCAGAGCTTTCACGATGTTATTAGCTCCTCGCAAGGCCGGATTTTCTGTGCCGTGTTTTCTAGCAACATGAACCGTATCCAAATGATTATCAACGCTGCTGTTGAAGGTGGCCGAAAGGTTGCACTTGACGGCCGTAGCATGATGGCTTATGCCGAGATAGCCGTTAGGCAAGGGATTTTAAAAGTTCCAAAAGGCACCATAATGTCTATGAAGGACGCCGCTAATATACCTGACGAGCAATTGTTAGTTATGTGTACCGGTGGGCAGGGCGAACCAAATGCAGCCTTACAACGCATGAGCGAGGGTAATCATCAATATATTAAACTGAAGCCAGGTGACACGGTGTTGGTTAGTTCTTCGCCAATTCCGGGTAATGAAATCCGTTATGACGCAATTGGTAACAATTTGGCTAAACTTGGCGTACATTTATTCCGTCACCCAACCCACGAGATTGATGGTTGTGGTCCGTTGCACGTATCGGGTCATGCGCGCCGAGATGAAATGCGTGAGATGATTAACTTGGTGCGTCCTAAATTTATTGTGCCAGTGCATGGTGGAATGTTGCGCCGGAAATATCATGCCGAACTAGCAATTGAAGAAGGCTGGAAGCGTGAAGATGTGGTGCTAGGTAATAATGGCGAAAGTTATTTAGTTTCTGCTGAAAAAGTTGAGCCAGCTGGCGAAGTACCTCACGGAAGTTTATTGGTTGACCAAACGGGAGATATTGTCAGTAACGTAGTTGTTAAAGATCGGATTGTTTTAGCTGGTGAAGGCATGGTAGCGGTTGTGCTGACGGTTGACCGTAAAACTGGCGCGTTACTTACCAGCCCAGATATTTTAACCCGAGGTTTCATTTATATTCGCGATTCAGAAGAGCTAATGAATGGCTTGCGAACAGAACTCCGCCGAGCTATCCAACAACGCTTCAAGCGGATTGACCTTGACCGTTTTAAAGCAGAACTAAAAGACCATGTAACACACTATTTGTATGAGCAAACACAACGCTCACCAATTGTTATTCCGGTGGTCAATGTTATTGGTGGCGGCAAGCCCAACACAGCTGTCGATAAACAAAATGGCAATGGTAACGGCAAAAAGCCGGCAGAAAAAACCCCCGAGCAATTAGAAAAAGAGCAACAAGAACGTTTTGCCGCTCTCCGTGCCAAACTCCTAAACAGTAAATAAAGGCAAGCAATGATTTTTGAAGAAAGAATATACGAAATCCCCAACAATGTCCGTAAGGCTTTTCATGAGCGGTTTGAAAACCACGCTATGTATATCATGAAGAGTTACGGCTTTGAGGTAGTTGGTTGTTGGGATGAGGTGATAGGTGATATGCAAAATTTTGTCTATATCCTTAAATGGTCAGACTTAAACACACGCCAAGAGGCTTGGGCAAAATTTAACGCTGATGAGGAGTGGGTTCAGATAAAGATTGATTCATTTAAGCAACACGGTCAATTAGTAGTAAAAACCAGCAATAAAATCCTCAGCCCCACAAAGTACTCCCCAATAAATTAAGATAAGTACTTTTGCTCAGTAAGTACATATTTAGGTGTTATACTAAGCTAAACTAGCTTAAACAAGGAACGGTATGTTGCCGCAACAAGAAGAAAACAAAGTTGAGCCAATCGAGCCAATCGCCATTAATCCAGTAATATTAGAGCCAAATCAAAACTTATCTTTAAATCAGCCACAACCAAAAAAGTCAAAGAAAAAACTTATATTGTTAATAGGATTTATAATATTTTTCATCGCAGGAGCTTCGACTTTTGTGCTTATTAACAAGTCTGACAAAAATATACCAGGTGCAGTAAAAAACTCACATCCAGTTGAACCCAAAGTAATAATTGCCGATAACGTGGCAGAAGCTCAGTCACAATTCGGTATCAACTTATTGAATCAACTAAATACCGACAAAGCTAAAAATGTATTTATTTCCCCAAGTAGTATATCTGTTGCAATGTCAATGGCCTACAACGGTGCCGATGGTATTACAAAAGATGAAATGAAGAAATCATTAGGTTATCAAAAAATATCTGATGAAGATCTGAATAATCAAAATAAGAATTTTATAGAGTTTATGAATAACGACAATAAACAAGTTGAGCTATCAATTGCAAATTCAGTATGGGCTGACCAGCCAGATGCAAAGAACGAATATTTCACCTTGAAATCTAATTATATTCAAACTATAGATAAATATTATGGCGCAAAACCAATAGTTCAAGATTTAAGCTCCGAACAAACAAAGCGAGATATAAATAAATGGGTTCAAGATCAGACTAAAGGTAAAATTAACTCAATTCTTGACGAAAAGTTGCCAGAAGATTATCGATATGTATTAATGAACGCGTTATATTTTAAAGGAAACTGGAAATTTCAGTTTGACAAATCGCTTACTAGCGACAGGGAATTCACATCTGCATCTGGTACAAAATCTAAAGTATCAACTATGAATCAGGCAGGTACGTTTAATTACACAGAAAAAGAAAACGAGTTTAAAGCTGTTCAACTACCATATGGTGAAGATGAAAATTTTGTAATGGAATTAATATTACCAGATGATATGAATGCTTTTGGATCAAGTATGAAAGCCGATAAGTTTAAAGATATAACTTCTGAACTAAAAAAGAAAAAAGGTGAAATATTCTTGCCAAAATTTAAAATAGAATACGATATAGAACTTAATGAAAGCTTGAAAAGTTTAGGCATGGAAAGTGCTTTTAATGAATCAACTGCAAACTTTAAGCAGTTGACAGAGCAAACTACGGCAATTGATAAAGTTGCCCACAAAACATTTTTAGAGGTAAATGAAGAGGGCTCAGAAGCAGCTGCAGTTACTTTTATTGGTGGGGGAATCACTACTTCTGTTGGCGAGCCTGAAGATACATTTGTAGTGGATATAAACAAACCTTTTGTAGTTTTTATAAAAGATAAAACAAACAATCACCCCATTTTCGCAGGCATAATTAATAGCCTATAAAAGTGGTTAATATGTATAATATACTTGACAAAAATGCATAAGCGTGATACTGTATATTCTAAGACTGACAAATAAAAACAAAATATAAAAACAAAAAAGGATGAATAAATGAGTTTATTAACAGCACCAGTTGGGTCACTTGATACAGGGCATCAATTAACTGAGCATGCAAGCCCAGAAAAAATAGATTTTAGTGAATCTAAAGAAAATATTACTGATGACATGTCCACGAAAGAATATAAAAAAACTTTGACAGAGCTACCAGAAATAGGTAGTCAAGAGGACTTTAATAAATTTGCAAATCCAGATTTAGTAAATGAATTAGAAGAAGTATTGCCAACACCGGAAGCAACAGCTACAGAATCAGGATTAGGTGGAGTAGCCGTTAGCCAAGTTGTTGATAACCCAGAAAATCACGCAGCCTAAGTAAGTTAATTATTTAATAAGTCGATATTAAAAGACTCTCGCACGGGAGTCTTTTATAAAACCATAAGTGAATGCATAAGTTCAGAAACATATTGGACTCCGAAGATTAGTGCTAACTAATCGT
>CAZSVQ010000015.1:0-20896 GCA_964610345.1 uncultured Candidatus Saccharibacteria bacterium
TACCACTAGCTAGTAGTTCTATGGTTCCCTGCATCTTGGTGATTGGGGTTGAGATATAGTGGGAGGTTATGCGTAGATAGGTGGCTCGGGAGGCTAGGAGGGTTTTGAAGCGATCTATGAGAGCTTGCATAGCTTTTCGTCTTTGGTTTTCCATATAGCTAGAGTAGCCATAAAGAGCAGATAGAGCTAAGAGTAGAGCTAAGAGGGTGTACGGCAAAGCTCTGGCTATGGGTTTAGGAAGGTTCTCGGCTAGGTTTACTAGAGGGCCTATGACAGCTCCTAGTATTGGGAGGTTGGTCTTAGCTGGGGTTTGGGGTTGAGTAGTGGCTGGAGAGCGATTGACTGGTTTATTAGTCCTAGTGTCGGTGATTGGAGTTTCTGGGTCAATGACAGGTGGGTCTACAACAGGAGGCTTGGGTTTACATGTATTGCTGGCTGAAGGTACGCATGGTTGGGGGGGTTGGGGGGGTTGGGGGGGGTTGGGGGGTTGTGGGGGTTGAGGTGCACAAGGATTACTTGTCGTATCAACACAAGGTTGTGGTGGAGGATTTCCGCCTCCATCACAATCACCACCACCGTTTGTGGTGAACGTTCGGTCAACACCATAACCAGTTCCAAAACTATTAATAGCAAAAGCACGGTAATGATACGTTGTATTACATGTAAGATTTATTAGATTAGCTGTAATGCTGCCAACAAATTTATGCATAACTGGGCTTTGACCAAAATCAAGAACATAAAGATCACCTGAATTATTTATTGCAATGTCGCTTATATATTCAGTAAAATTACCGCCCGCCCAGCCTGTCCATTCTTCAATAAACTCGCCACCTGCAGTAAATTTAAGAATACTACTAGATGCTCTGTTTGTGATAAACAGGTTGCCTGTACTATCTGCAGTAATACGACCAGGTTCATTCAAATAACTGTTTAGTGAATCATTTAAAGCGAAATCACTAATATAATTTCCGTCGATATCGTATTTTTGAACTCTATCGTTTCCGTGATCAGAGATATAGATGTTCCCATTAAGATCGATATCAAATAACATCAGACTCATAGATCCTAAATCAAATTCTTCAGGGTCTGAACCTTCTGTCGCTTCTAATATAACTGCTAGCAAATTACCATTTCTATCATATTTTTGTATTCGGCTATAGCCTTGATTATAATAAGATGCCACAAATACTTGATAATTTCGTTGGTCAATAACCACATTATTACCAATTCCAAACTCACCAATATCGGTACCAAATGTACCCCATTTTGTTAGGAAATTCCCATTATTATCAAACTTCTGAATAAGTGATTGACCTCCAGAAGAACACGTGCCTTCAGCTACATATACATTACCGGATGCATCAATATCTAATGAATTTACACATTGGAATTGCCCATCTCCCGTACCAAAACTACCCCATTGATTTATAAAATTTCCGTCTCTATCAAACTTCTGAATTCGAGATAAATAATCTGCAATAAATACGTTTCCGTTGTTGTCTACAGCAGAATCTATCGGGAACCAGAATTCACCATTACCAGAATTATTTTCATTTTGAGTTAGTTGACCCCACGAAGTTGAATGCTGTAGTTGCAATGTGCCGATATCTTGAGCTGTATTACCATAGCCACTAGTAGTGCCATATTGTATACCACGCGAAGTAATACCGACTGGCGATGTTGAGCCTCCGGCAATTGCTGTATTTGGAGTGATTCCTGATGCACTATTTGTGCTTACTTTAGGCACATTATTGTTAATTTCATGATTAACGCCGTAAGTTCCAACAAATGTAGGGTAGCCATCGACATTTGTGCGCCAAATAGTATCAAAATTCCATTGATTCAATGGCGCATTTACATGATTATCTTTAAAGTATCCAGGTTGTGCATCACCTTGATTAGCGCCGTGACAATCTTCATTGCCGATAAGTGTATCATTGATACTTTGTTCTAATGAAACATCTTGATCCACTACAACAGCCAGAGACAAATCAAGTATAGTACCGCAGTTTTCAAGTGTAGTCCTTGTTTTGTCAAAGTAATTGTTTGTAACCTCTGGTGATCCAGTCATTGTAAATTCAACTTCTTCCATACCGCCTAACACCATCCGACGACCAAGACTACCTTGGTAAACACCATCCGAGTCAATCTTGTATATTGTAGTTTTTCCTGTATCAAGAGCATACAACCCTCCATCTTGTGTACTCGTGAATGCGTAAGGCTTAACCGGTGAACTAGGACCAGATATAAATGGAATTCCGGTTGTAATCGTACTAAAACCAGATAAATCCCAGGTATTTAATAAACTACCGCTATCATTAAATTGATACACCAATCCGTAGAGATTTTCTGCAACATAAATTTTGTTTGCACTATCAATGTATAATTTAGAGCCACTATTGGTACTTAGTGGGCCAAGATCTCCATCTGGTGTTGGTAGGCTCCACTGCGATTGAAGAGTTCCTCCGCTAAACTTAGCTATTGTCCTATTGTATTCATCATATGTATAAACTTCTCCCGACAAACCAACAGTTATGGTTGGGCTACTTTCAAACTTACCTGCAGTGGTCGAAGCACCACTCCAATTACTAATATAAGCACCGTTGCTGTCGTATTTTTTTATTACGGGATCTGTCCACACTACATAATCACTAATATATATACTACCGTCCGGTCCAAAAGCAATATCGGATGGTTGGTTAAGTACACCGTCGCCAGTTTCATTATTGGCAATTAGAGATACGAACTCACCATCGCTGTTGAATTTTTGAACCTTGTCATAAAAATTGTCTACTATATAAACATTATCGTTTTGATCTATCTCTAAGGCAGTAGTGTAATCGCTGAATTCTCCTGGGTTATTTCCTTCACTCCCCCACGCAAACATGAACTCACCATCGCTGTTGAATTTTTGAACTCTATAATTACCTGCATCAAGAACATACAGATTACCTTGGCTATCATGTGCAATATCTTTAGGTTGCTCAAATGCACCATTTGCGTTTGAATAATAATCAAACTGATAATCCGGAGCAAGGCCAAACAATGCACCTTTATACCCAGCAGACTGCACACGACCAACTGCAAAACTATTCTCAATTTTGTAACCTGGATCATCATTGCCACTCGGAGCTCTATCTAGATATACTCCGCTCAAACCGCCACTAACTCCCTTTATCGTAGAATTTCCAATTTCTAATAATTTTTCAAATGTTTCAGCTAACTCAGGAGAAACTACTCCGTCTGGTGCTGAATCAATAGCTTGCTCGTATAACGCATTAATATCAAAATTCAACCCTCCTGTCTCAGCTGTGATATTCCCAGATGCATATGAATTAATTATGCTCGCATTTACACCTATTCCAAAAATACCACCTGCAATACCCCCAAAGGTTATTTCTGGATTTTCCGGGAATTCAATACTTTCACCACCTGGTATTGGCATTGGAGGTACAGGAGGCACCAATAGCGTCGTTGCTTTTGATGTTACATTTCCAGAAACGTATGTATTTTTTGCTGTTACTTTTCCAGGGCGAATCATATCACTCATTCCATTAATTGCACCCACGTCTTGACCCATAATAGCACCAAATATAGCATCGAAATTGACATCAACACCTACTGTAGCACCAACCATACCACCAGCGACGAATGGCGAAGATACATTACCAGACACATAAGATTTTTCAATATCTGCACTAGCAGAAGCCATTGCACCCATCAACCCCCCACCAACGCCAATACTGAAGTCTCCAACAGGAAGGGGCATGAAGAACGAAGTTGATCCAACTATATCTTCAGGATTGATAGTGCCAGAGGCAATATCTATTGAGCCTTTGATTTCCGCACCATATACAGAAGTATCGGCAGCATAAGATGCTCCTGACAAACCCCCAACTAACACTAGTCCGTTGCTGGTTGTAATTGAGCCAGTACGCTCATAGCCATCAATTACAGCAGCATCATTAAAGAATAGTCCGTTAGAACCTCCGACGAATGCAAATGTGCCAGCATTTACGTCAATATCTCCATGACTTTTACTATCATAGATCCCTACAATACCTCCAAACCCAGAGCCATCACCCATAAAGCCACCGGACGTTCCTACTAGGCCACCAACATAACAACCCATACTACACGCACTATCTACAGAAATGTCCACATTACTTTCAGCACCATCAATAACGACCTGTTCTGCCGTAGAAACCGCAACTAAACCTCCAACAGATGACATACCCATGCCAGAATCAGACTCTTCGATGTTGATTATGCCATTTGATGTGCTATTTACTATTGCAAGCTTACCTCCCATCATAAACTGAAAGCCAACCAACCCTCCAATTGCTGAAATTCCTATTGGAGTATTAGTATAGTCTTCAGAATTAAAGTCAACATTTGTATTAGTATCTGATATTTCTATATTTCCATACGACGCACCAACAACACCTCCAGTAACTGATACAGAAATTTCTTCATCACTTAAAGATGAACGGCAATCAAAATCAATAGTAGATTCTACTCTTTCTACCTTAACAAACGATCCAACCACCGTACCAACCACCCCACCAGACCCAAAACAGTTAGGGAAAGATTGTAAATTAACCACTGAATCCCTAACAACTACATCGGGCTTGTTACTTGGCAACGAAAGAAATTCAGTAAATGACCCTTCGTCAGTCATCATATTTACACTACCTGAAAAACCAATTATTCCACCTCCAAATAATTGATCTTCTCCAATAACTTCATCCTGCGCAAAAGTATGTATGTAGCTGTTGCCTGTTAATTGCAAAGGCCTACCTCCATTATCATTTTCAGTTCCGTCAACCCTACCAATAAATGTAAGACCAGAATCAAACTTCTTAACAACTGATTTATTTGACCCCTGTATACCGTATATGTATTGCCCACCGTTATCAATAAATTTAATTTGCGACATGGATGAAACCTGGCTTGAGTTTGCCAACTTTAATACGGCACCCTCACTACTAAACTTCATAAGTGGAGAATAATTGAATGGTTCGCCATCTTCAGTATAATTCCCCGTACCAGCTGTAGATGACGCAACATACACATCTGGTTGAGCACCACCAGTAACTGATACAGAAACTGCACTTGGTTGTATATTAAATGACCGGACAAAAGCACCATTAGAACCAAATACTTTTGCCTTTGTGCCGTTTATAACATACACATTACCATTATCATCTATGGCCATATTTTGATTATTTGGTGACTCACCGTAATAATATGGTAATTGCTCTTCTGTTGGGCCAGTTGTGCCAAATGTTGCGATGTACGCTCCGTTAGAACTGAATTTCTGAATGCGCCTAAATGCACTGTCTTGTGCGTATCCATAAACATAGATATTATTATTTTTATCTACTGCAATTTGACGAGAATCGGATAATTGCCCATTTAAATGACCTGTTGAACCCCATTTTGACACAAAGTTTCCTGATGAGTTAAATTTCTGTATGCGCTCATTGCCATCATCAAGCACATAAACATTATTAGAATAATCAACAACAAACCTCATATAATTTGACGCAAATTGCCCATCTGCCGATCCAGAACCTACATTCGGCCATGTATCTTCACCGTCTCCACCAAATACCTGCAGAAGCTCACCTTCACTGTTAAATTTTTGTAGTCTGCTATTGCCCGTATCAGACACATAGACATTACCCAAAGAATCTACTTCCACTTGCATAATACTGTAGTTCGAGAACTTACCTGGCGAGCTGAAGTATGCAATATCTTGCCAATCGTTTACAAATCCGGGTTCTGCATCGTTATTTCCCCATGCTTTTAAAAATCGTCTATCAGTTCCGTATTTTTGAATAACCCCATTACCCGCAACATACATATTGCCACCACTATCAAAGGCAAAACTATCAGCACTAAACTCTCCTAATCCTGCATCTCCGGTCAATGTAAAGCCAATCACGCCCCCGCTCATCATAGATTTTACTTTGCCCGTCGCCTTACTGTTACGAACAGCAATATTGCCAGTATTGTCAATTACACCAACAATTCCACCAGCAAAACCTTCACTGATAACTGTAGCATTTGATTCAACCCCATTAACAAGTGAATTTTGACTCATCACACCAACCAAAGCACCAGCCCCACTGCCACCTTCAATAGTTCCACCTTCAAGTTTCACGTTCATTACTGTTCCACCCTTAACAGCACCGAACATGCCTACGGTAGTTTCATATTCTGAATTAGAAAACCCAGAATTTTCTGTCCGTTTTATGTGTAGGTTTTGAATTGTATGGCCATGACCGTCGAATACGCCCCTAAATGGATATCCTATATCTCCAGAATATTCCAAATTACCTACAGGCATCCAGCCTTCGTCATCATTCCAATTTATAGTTTCGCTACAATCTATATTGTTAAGTAGAGAAATGTATGGGGTTTGCAAGGTGAACACTTGGCCTTCAAACTCTTCAGTAATTTCTGGGAATGTTCCCCAGAAAAGTACATTTTGAAGCCCTTCACAAGTAGTTGCGCCCAACCCCGTACGAACAGATTGCGGTTCTGTAAATTCACCGGTACCATTACTGTTTACAGCAGCTACCCTCATTTCAAATTCTTCGCTATTGAATACAGACTGAACCAGCTGGATTACTTGCGCCGCTAACTCGTCTAACTCTTCTTGGGTTAGACCATCTGTATCTATATTCAAAATTTCTTCTAATCCGAGAGAAAGTAAGGCTTCTTCGGATAACACATCGTCTCTTATAAGGGGAATCCAGTCACTTGACCCGACTTTTCTATACTCTACCTCATATCCAATTATAGGCTGACCAGATGTTGGAGCATCCCATGTAGCCTTAGGTAACGCAAATCCCGCACCCTCAACAGCTTCAGGCCCAATAAATGGACCCGCATTCGCCAGACTTAAATCAACTTTAAAGTTTTGCGGCACTCCTGGCACTGACCCTAATTCAAAATTGGCTTGATTTGTAAACGCTCCTGCTCCGATTGCATTAACAGCCGCAACTCTAAAATTATAAGTATTGCCTGTTACGAGGCTATTGATAGTTGTGCTAGTTGTAGTAGAAATACCGTCATTAAAGGCTTGCCAAGTATTGCTATTGTTTTCTTTATATTGCACTATATAGTCAGTTATGAGGCTGTGTCCACTAGATGCTGGTTGTTGCCATTGTAAGTTCACACTTGTTGGCGAAGTAGATGAAACACTAAGATTTCTTGGAACACCAGGTGCAGTAGGTACGGGCGGCTCTGTGCCTCTAAGAGTTGGAGCGTCGGTTGTTTGCACTCGCCAAACATCATCAAAATTCCACTGGTCTAATGGTGGATTTTGCATATTATTAATAAAGTAATTACCAGAATTTCCATCTGTATTTACAGCAGTACATTGCTGGCTTTCTGGCTCTACAATGTTCATATTCCTATCTAAAAATGCACCAACACATTGTTCTTGATTAGAAATAGTTTTATCATAAAATCCACCATTAATATTAATGATTGATGTATCATCTTCTGAAAGCGCTAAGCCTACAAGCCCACCATTAGGGAACATGCCAGTTCCCGAGGTCTGAACGTGACCTTTTGCAAATGTATTATTTATATTTACTGTTTGATCCTCATTTGCAAACAAGAAACCAAATGCACCACCGATAGCTTCTCTGTCAAGTATATAGTTTGTAGTATCTATATCAGTTGTGGCATAAGAATTTGTGACCGAACCAATTTGTTGACCTGATATACCACCTACTCCAATCATGCTTTCGAATTCTAACCCGCCATCTACAACACCACCGTCAACAGATATACTTCCCTTGCTGTATGAATTATCGATTTCTCCCGTACTTGCAGCTGTTAGCCCGCCAATGATTACTCCATTATGGCTTGGATGAGGATGTACGCTTATATTTGTATCGGCATAAGATTTACTAATATTACTTAGGCCACTGAAGGCAACAATACCTCCAACCCCAACCATTTCAGACAAATTTGACGGAGAACCAAAGCTAGTTATATAGTTACCAGAGCTATCAAATTTTTGTAAACGCTTGTTGTCAGTATCAGCCACAAAAATATCACCATCATTATCAACCGAAAGCCCCTCCGGATATTTAAACATCCCTGGCTCAGACCCTTCGCTCCCCCATTTTGTGATAAAAGTTCCATCTGGTCCAAATTTTTGAACACGATACGTAGAGTTTTCAAGCGTATAAATATTCCCTAGTGAATCAACATCTATACCAACAAAATTACCAAATTGACCATCACCACTACCAGAGCTACCCCACTCAGCTATTAGGTTACCTGATCCATCGAATTTTAATATTTTCCCACTACCACTGGCGGCAACAAATACATTGCCTACGGCATCAACTGCCACATCGTTGTGCCCTGAAGCGCCGTTAAAGTTATTTATAAACGTACCGTCATTTGAGAATTTCTTTGTTCCATACCAGGTACTTACATAAATATTTCCAAACTCGTCAACGTCTATACCGTTTGGACTACTTTGAAAGTCCCCATCTCCTGAGCCTTGTGATCCAAATTGACTTAAATAATTACCCGAGGAATCGAATTTTTGAATTCGATAATTATAGGGATCTGTAATATAAATAATATCATTTTGGTCTATTGCAATACCACTAACAGCCCCAAATTCTCCGTCGCCTTCACCATAAGCACCCCAAGTTGAAATTAAATTACCATCTGGGTCTAATTTTGTAATTACTCCCTCCATGGCTAAATACATATTACCAACTGAATCAAATGCAACATCCCTTAGATAGTCATACGAAACACCTTGATCTGATTTAGACAAAATTATGTCTCCCTCAACTGAAGAATTGCTAATTTGTGCGAATTGCGCCTGGCCTACCAAACCACCAACTATGCCATCTGCCACACCATTGATTTCAAGATTTTTGAGCTTAATCCCTTCAACACTACCGCCAGACATCATACTTATAAGCCCTGCTACTACAGCTTCCGAACCGTCTACACTTGTACCAACCCCAGTAATACTAATACTGTTAATGGTTACGTCAACGATATCAGCCCCTTCTGTTGCAAAAAAGATCCCTGTAAATGGTACTTGCTCAGAGTTTTGATAAATATTGCTAATCGAATTTCCGTTACCGTTCAATGTTCCTGTAAAAGCCCCTCCTTGTTCCATATCGTAAATAGCCAAAAATCCGGGATTTTCCGTTAGCGATTCTGGGGGCAATACTTCGCTCCAATTCCAATTCTCCGATTCAGCACAATCTATATCATTATCAAGAATGTAGTTACCAGTTAAGTCTCCGAATTCAAATGTAATTGGGTCGATCATTATCGCCTGCAATTGTCTACAATCAGAAATATGGTATGTTTGTGGCACTAATGTTTGTGCCGTATGTACTTCTGACCAGTCACTTAGAGACAGATCGCTACCATTAACAGCTCTTACCCTAAAGTCATAAGAAGTCCCTGTTGAAAGTCCGCCAATTTTAATATTCGAACCATAGATATAATTATTATAATTTGTAAACTCGGCCCAATTGGAGTCTGAAGTTTGCTTATACTCTACAATAAATCTGTTAGCCCACCCAGAATAATCCCAGTCTAGGTATATGCTCTTTGTCTGTACAGTGCTACTAAGATTATTTGGTACGACACATTGTTCGGTAGAAAATGTTTTATCTTCTCCGTAATACGTGTTTTGGCCATCTCCAGAAGTTGCCCGGAAATGATATGTCGTACCACAAGATAGCCCATTAGCATATTGATTAAAATTGTAATTTTTCACAAACGACTGGATACGACTCAAGGAATAATCAGAAGCATAAACCTTTTTGCTGGAATCTACTGCAATTCCAGAAATACTTGAAAACTCACCATCTGCACCATTCCCTCCATATCCTATTTGAGAAATAAAACTAGATGAATCAAGGTCAACAACTAAAATTCTATTTACTGCGGAATCAGTTAAATATACCCTATTAGAATTTACCATCTCTATTCCCACGTACTGAACTGAGTAGCTATAAGGGGTTAGCGTAGAAATTAATGATCCATTTGAGTTGAACTTAAAAATGGATGTCCCACCATTTACAACATATATATTTCCGAGATTATCTATATCAATATCTTGGGGCGCATAAAAACCACCGTTTGATGCTTCGGTTTTATATATAAACGTTCCACTACTGTCAAATTTTTGAAATGCACCATAAGTAGTAACATAAATTGCGTCACTACTGTCGACCGCAAGTTGTTCCGGGCTATAAAATTGACCATCGCCAGAACCTGGCCCACCAACTTGCGACAAGTAATTACCATTACTGTCAAATTTTTGAATTCGATGGTTGCCAGTATCGGCAATATATACATTGTTTTGAGAATCTACTGCGATACCCTGAGGGCTACTAAATTGACCATTATTGGTGCCGAAAGTACCAAATTGCATTAAGTAATTACCATTACTGTCAAATTTTTGAATTCGATGGTTGCCGTTATCTACCACGTAAAGATTATTGCTAGAATCGGTATCTAGTCTCGCAGGATTATTGAAATGCCCATTACCGTTACCTTTAAGTCCAACTCTATTTTTAAAAACATGGGATTCTTCTGCGTATGTATTTACTGTTTGACCATAATCTGTATTTGTACCATATTCGAAGCCAAAATTAGTAGCTCCGTTTTGCTGACTACTACCATTTAACCGTGCGCTATTTGGTGTTATATTACTTGCATCATTAGTGTTGGTATTACCCGTACAAGAATTTGTAGTAAAAGTTGCGTTCTGGCCATTATTTGTACCCTCTGAATTAGTAGCAAAAAACTGATAGTAATACTGTGTATTACATTCCAATCCCTGAAGTTCAACTTGCACAAAACCCGTTAGGCTTAAAACTCGATTATTTCCTTTATCTGTAACGTACATCACGTCGTTTTGCCCAAATACAATACTTTTCGGATAACAAAAATTCACTCCATTATTCGGACCACAATAAGTTGACCCAATTATGGAAATAAAGTTTCCGTTACTATCAAATTTTTGTATACGATGATTACTCGAGTCAACTACAAAAATATTGCCGACTGAATCAAAATCCAAACCAGTCGGGTATTGAAATTCACCATTAGAATAACCTTGGAATCCCCATTTTGATAAATAATTTCCGTTATAATCAAATTTTTGTATACGGTGATTGCCAGCATCACTGACATATATATTGTTCGAGCTATCAATTACTATATCGTTTGGCTGGCTAAACTGCCCATTGCCATTACCCCAAACCCCAAACTTTGACACATAATTTCCGTTACTATCAAATTTTTGTATACGATGATTACCAGTGTCAACTACAAAAATATTTCCCGCCAAATCACCAACTATACCTCTCGGATATAAAAACTGGCCGTTGCCAGAACCATACGATCCCCATTTTGCGATGTACCCACCATTACTGTTAAATTTTTGTACTCTATTGTTGTAAGTATCTGTTACATAGATATTATCATTGGAGTCTATGTAAATATCATTCGGGCCATCAAATTGTCCGTTGCCAGTACCATATGCTCCAAATTGTGATAAATAATTTCCGTTACTATCAAATTTTTGTATACGATGATTACCAGTGTCAACTACAAAAATATTACCAAACGAATCAATATCAACTCCCGAGACTTCATTAAATTGGCCGTTGTCGGAGCCATACTGACCAAAAGCCCCGAGGTATCCATAATTCAATGTATTGGTATCGAGTTTAGTATGATCATAATTTGTACTTATGCCGTATCTAAAACCTCTTTCCGTGAGCCCAGCGGGGGATGTTTTACCATTCAATACTGCTGATGTACTGCCAACATATGAAATGTTGCCAGTTTCTACACTCGGGGTATCCGCAGACCCAAAAGTCCCTAAATATGCTAGCACTGGTACAGCAACAAGTATCATAAATATATAAAAGCTTAGCCAAAATGGCAGCGGTAATCGTGCTATTTGCTTTTTTATATTTATCACTAGATGTCTCACAACCTACCTGTTGAATATCTACATTTTATAATAGTTATGCTTACTTGCATACATCTTACATTCATATTATTTTAAAGAGTTATTCGTTAATTATTATTCTGGTTGCTGTTGGTTCACTTGCAGACTCATCCAAAAACACAGATGCCCTCACGCCGGTTTTTATATCAGTTACAGAAACTGGCTCTGAACGTCGTGAAACTTTTGTATCGCTCGTAATCTTTACTATTTTCTTTTCACCATTACTAGTTTCTACAGTAATACTATCTGCAGAAACAGAAGCCACCTTTCCCGTGGTTGATCTGAAAGGGTTGGACACATTTCCCAGTAAGCTATTAAACCCGCTGAGCCCAGCTTGTACAGTAGCGTCTTTTTTGCCTACGTCTTGGCCAATTTTATACCCAACTCCAAACACAGCAAATAATAATGCCAGTTCTGCAATTATAATCAATATAATTAATAGTGTACGCTTACCTAGTAATGGTTTGTTACTTTTGTTTGCTTTATTAGCATTAATTAATGTGTCTTCTGGCATGATTAAACCCTCCTCTAATTAAGCATAAGTATATCACTTGTATTAAATTAATAAAACTATTAATCTTTTTTCTGAATCATAAAAGTTATTCGGTATGAGAGTAGGGGAATAGTAACTACTTTTATATGATGCCAAAAAGTATAGCGAACTCCAGGATCAATTGCTTTAAGAGGGCGCTTGTGTCGGCCATAATCAGCTTTAAGCCAAACTACCACAATTATCAGAGGTACTGCAATAACTACTGCGGTAACTAAAACTACCCCCAACGATATACCGTTGTCCTGTTGTGCTTGCGCCAGCAAGCTCAAAATACTAAGTAACATGTACTCTACACTATACAATGTATTGCATACTCTAGTCTAATTTGAATCCACACCAGAAAGTATTGCAATCAAGTCAACAACCGACTTGGCGTTCATTAATTGTTCGCGGAGTTCTTTGGCTCCATTAAAGTTTTGAATATATACTTTACAGAATTTGTTGAGGGTAGGGATACGACGTTCATTATTCTGCCAGGTATCAGCAAACAATTGGACATGTTTTTTATACAACGCAACTCTTCGAACTTTTGCCACCTGTGTCCATGGTGATTCGAGCGCGAATATAAAAGGGTCATTAAATATTCCCCGTCCAATCATTATTCCGTCAAGTCCATACTGAATAGCCAACTCCTCTCCCTGTTGCCTAGTCAAAACATCACCGTTACCGACTAGCAATGTAGTAGGGGATAACTCGTCACGCATTTTTTTAATCTCACGCATAAGTTCCCAATGTGCTGGTACTTTAGACATTTCTTTAGTTGTTCTTAGATGTATAGTTAACATGTTAAGTTTTTGTTTAAGTAAGAATTCTATCCACGACAAATCTATTGTTGTAAATCCTACACGTGTTTTAACTGAGGCAGGGAAGTGGTCGCCGCAAGCTTGCTTGACCGCTTCAATAATCTCCTCGGCTAGTTCTCGGTTATTTATCAGCGCACTGCAACAGCCGTTTTTAACCACCGCTTTATCTGGGCACCCCATATTTATATCTACCCCGTCGTAACCCATATTAATCACATCTTTTGTAGTTTTGTAATAATTCTCAGGGGTTTTGCCCCAAATCTGAGCGATGATGGGGTGTTCTTTATCTGATAATTTTAGTTTGGACAATAACTTTTCTCTGCCTGGGCTCTGCAATCCATCAACATTTACAAATTCTGTAAAAAACAAATCTGGTGGTGCTGTTTCGGCAATTATTTGCCTGAAAACTGTATCCGTCACATCATCCATTGGCGCCAAAACAAAAAACGGCTTCTTTAAAGTTTGTAAACTATTCACTATTTTGAGATTCCGTTATATATGTTTGGTATTTTTTTAGCTCTCTTTCAAGTTGACCAATAGTACTACCGACAACTAAGCGCCGTTTTCTTGTGTAATTGTATACAAGCGGGGTGTATTGTCGCCAATAACTATAACGTTTGTCGTGCAAACCAAACAACTGATAATTTAACGCTTTTTTAGCTTCTTTATATTGATATTCATTCCAACCACCCGTTGTGGCCGTAACATTTAAGGCATCAAAAATTGCTTCTTCTGCCAGACCAATTAATGGCAACATCTTTTCAGCAGAATAATGCGCGAAAAAACCTGTACCTTTAGCAGAAAATATCTCATTCTTGATTAATTTTAATGCATCTTCTTTATTTTTTAGTTTAGTTAATAGCTCGTCTGCGCGTACTTTTTGGCTCCCTAAAGCATGTCCAGAAGCGCGTTTTGATGCCTTTTCAACACTTTCTTTGTCTTCATCCTCGTGGCGAGCCTTTTTAACACCAGCAGATGCAGTAAATGCAATATGTACAGGACTCTTGGAAAGTACTTTGTATTCACTGGCCGGGAAGATAACTGGCCCCATTGCCGTGTCAATATCTCTATCGGTTTTTCCTTTTGGCAAGTAAATCCCTGATTCAATAAGAGCGGGCGATATAAAATCCATAAACCTAGAGTCTACTTCGGCAGGGCTTACATCCCTAACCTCTGCAATATGTTTTATTAATGCGCTTGTCGCAAAACGACGCGAAATATCAATACCTTGGACTTCTAGGTTTGGGTTTGTTTGCTCAAACTCAAAGGAACCTTGTCCTGGAATGTTTTTTGTCATGGCTGATTATTTTGTTTCGCTTGCTCAAGTGCTTTACGAGCTTCTACAATACCTTTTCGATTTATATCTTGTTGAGTATCAATTTCTTCATCAGTTAATCCAGCCTGAACTTCTGATGATGTAGCAAGACCTGGTGAATTTGTTCGACCATCTTTTCCTGGCATTTCAAATGGACGTCTCTGTGATGGGTGAGTGCCCCGATTTTTTGCGACTTGTCGCTGATCAGAAGTGCCTGGGACTTCTTCAATACCAATTATATTTTCCTTTAGACCGGTTTGTTCAGCTCCAAGATCTTCGCCGCGTTGTTCGAAGATTGCTCGTTTCCTATCTTCTTGTGATTGGTATGGATTATTAGGTGCATTTTCTGCGATTTTACGTGCTATTTCAGAGATGTCAACCACTTCTTGGTTCTGTGCATTGTCACCAGAAAATAAATCTGGCTGCTCAGATGAAAAAGGTTCTTGCGGTGGTAAATTGCTCATATATATATTATACCACAGTTAATATAAGTATGCGAACTTGGACAACTTGTGCATGCATACATACTAACCCTTCACTCCCACCTGAATACCTTAAACGCAATGATATAAATAACAATCGTCCACATGCTCATTAATCCAATTTGTGGAGCAATATCAATAATGGTTTTACTTTCTGTGATTATCATCCTAATTCCCTCAACAAGTGGGGTAAGCGGTAAAATAGTAGACGCACTTTGCAACCATTCTGGCATTAAAAATCGCGGAAAGAATGCTCCGCTCAAAAACATCATTGGAAATGCAATCAAATTAGATAGCGGTGCAGCTTGGTTTTCATTTTTTGCCCAACCGCCGATCGCCAAACCGAACCCAAACATCATGATTATTCCAAGCGAAACAAACAACAACAGATACAAATAACTGCCCTGCATTTTAAAATCGAACAAAACAATACCTACTACAAATAATAAAGCTACTGTTAAAAGTCCAACTAGCAAATAATTAAGCGCGTTGCCTAAAACAAATTGCGAAGTTCTTAATGGAGTAGTTCTTAACCGCCGTAATATTCCCTCTTTCTTCATGCTCGGCAATGAATTAGTTAGCCCAAAAAAACCGAGTGATAATATAGAAAACCCGAGTAACCCTGCGAAAATATAGTCAAAACTACTGAGGCCTTTTGTGTCAGTAGACACTTGTTCAACCGTAAATAATGATTTTTTTTCGGTAATTTTCTGATTAATTTCTCCGAAAACACTGCCCACAATAGATGCAAATGTTTGGCCGGTTTGCGGACTGCTTGGGCTAAAATAAACTTTGGCGTTACCAGTTGGCTGACCTTGTTCATTTATAGTGCCGAAACTCTCTGGTAAAACTAAGATGGTATCAACTTCACCACGGCTCATCTGTTCTATTGCTACATCTAGCGGTTCTGTGGATATTTTTTTAATAACGTCGGAATTCTTCATTTGATCCGTAAATTGTGTAGAAAAATTATTTTTAGCGTTATCTATTAGTACCACTTTAAAAGATGCACCGTTATTGTTGCGATTCAACGAACCAAAAACCAATAAAAATATTAAAGGGAATATAAACATAAAAAACATTGCAACTTTATCGCGAAAAAATTGTTTAGTTAACATTCTTGCAAGAATATATACAGTAAGAAAATAATTTTTCATTAATTCCTTAACTCCTTGCCAGTTAAATCTATAAACACATCCTCTAAATCTGCCTGCTCAACTTTGACTTCTTTTTTAAAACCTCGTGCCAACAAGTTTTTTATGAGTTTTTTTGGTGAATCCAATGCAATAATTTTGCCATTATCCATTATTGCCACTCTGTCACACAAAATCTGTGCTTCTTCCATATAATGAGAAGTTAATATAATAGTTATGTCGTCATTTCTGATTTTTTTAATTAAATCCCATAAATTTCGACGAGCTTGTGGATCAAGACCAGTCGTGGGCTCATCTAAAAAAAGTACTTTAGGCTTATTAACTAAAGCAGTTGCAATACTGAAACGCTGTTTTTGACCACCAGAGAGAGTCTTAAAAAAACTATTACGCTTATCAACTAATTGCACTTGACTTAATAACTTAACAGGATGAACTTTTTTGCCATAAAGCGAACCAAAAAGATTTAAAAGTTCAGTCAAATTAAGTTTATCCATAAAAGCAGACGATTGTAATTGAACGCCGATTATTTGTTTAACCGCTTCCGGTTTTTTAGCTACATCTATACTATTAAGTAATACAGAGCCGTCATCTATGGATCTCATGGCCTCTATCATCTCTAACGCAGTGGTTTTCCCTGCCCCGTTAGGACCTAATATCCCAAAAATCTCTCCTTTTTTGACATCAAAACTAATCCCCTTGACAACAGTTTTATTGCCGTAACGTTTTTTGAGATTGTCTACCTTTACGATTACGCCAGCCATACTAAATTCATAATACACCAAAAATACCCGCTTAAAGCGGGTATTTGGGTTTAAAAAACTTTATTTAGCCTTTTTTGATTGTAAGAAAGCCGTTACGTGGGTTTTCGTTTACGGTGTAACCTGCAGGAAGATCAGTACCTTCTGGACGCTCATCTTTACTGAAGTAATAAATTCGTTGTAATTTGCCACCGCGAAGCGTTACTTCTTTAGTGTTTAAAAAGTAAGTTACACCTTTACTATTTGTATGCTGATATGCTGCCATAGTTATTTCTCCCTCTTTTAGTTATGTAAGTACCCCTAACATACTCTGTTAGCTTTTTACTTGTCAACAGTTTTTTATAACTTCAACAGATGTAGTTACTCATACGTGCAATTACAGTATTCAATGTTTTTTCCTATTTACAGGGGTGGTAATAAGCCTAGATTGATGTGTTTAACACCATTCTTGCCACCCACCTATAAATCCTAATTTGCAATAAATACAACGTTTTAGCTTACGCTTATAATTCTTTTAGTTCAGCCTTAAACCAACGCTCGGTTAAAAATCTGATCAAAAATAAAGCGAGGAATACCCCCGCAAGCAGCAAGCTCCAGCCGGCCAAATCTGGCGACCATCTTGGGCTAACAAAATCAAACTTATATAGCGAATCAGGAATTTGAGAAACTTGACCACTGCTATGCTGACTAACGTATTCTTGGACACACGGTACACGACCTTCGCGTAGGCTACCTTGCCCAAAACGTTCTTCGCAATATTTTTGGGCATCTGCATAGATTTGCTGACTATCCCCAGACTTTTGTTTTTCTGCTTCTACTAACCGTTCGTAACGATGTTTTAGTTGAATTGGCTGTCTTAATGACCCGCTTGAAAGCCCAGCGTTCATATGGGCATACATATGCGCACGGAGCTCTCGCAAGGCCAGCTCAACATCTCCATTATCTGCATCTGCCTGTACAACAGCATCGCGTAGTTCTATGGACCTAACATTATTTTGCCTGACTGCAACAATACCAATAATTAAAAAAACTATAAATAATCCAAAAAAATACCATGTATTTACAAGTTGAATTCGGCGCCACGCAGAGCGTAATGATCGTTTACTCATTACTATTATGGTAAACCTTTTTGCGGTAACCTGATAGACTAAAATTATGCATATATATTTTTCAGGCATTGGTGGGACCGCAATTGGACCACTAGCCATTATTGCTAAGCAGGCTGGTTACACTGTTTCTGGTTCGGACAAACAAGATTCACAGTATATTGAATATTTGCGCAAAAAAGGCATAACTAACATTCATATAGGTCAAAGCCGTGAGTTAATCACTAAAGTCCATGAAAATAACCCCATTGATTGGTATGTCTACTCTTCGGCCGTTGCGATAGAAAATGCCGATGCGCCCGAGCTTAAATTTGTCAAAAACCAAAATATCAAACACTCCAAACGTGATGAGCTATTAAACCAAATTATTAATGATAAAAATTTAAAGTTAGTTGCGATTGCTGGTACACATGGCAAAACCACCACCACAGCAATGGCAATTTGGTTATTCAAAGAGCTCGGGTTATCTATAAGCTATTCAGTTGGTGCCAAAATTAGCTTTGGTGATATGGGTGCATACCAAAAAGACAGTGAATATTTTATATACGAAGCCGATGAATTTGACCGTAATTTTTTGGCTTTTGAACCATATTTAAGTTTAATTACCGGTGTTACGTGGGATCATCATGAGATATTCCCGACCCGTGAAGATTACCAGCAAGCTTTTGTAGAATTTATTAGCCAGAGCCAAAAAACTTTTGCCTGGCAAGAAGACGCTGACTACTTAAACTTACCTGAAAATAGCAAAGTTAAGTTACTGAATTCAGCAGATGAAGGTTTAAGCACCCTAAAGATTCCCGGGCAATACAATCGCCTTGATGCTTGGTTAGTCGCTTCGGCCGTGCAAGCTATCACCAACAAACCAATTGAAAAACTTATAGAAATTTTAAACCGGTTCCCTGGTTTGCAGAGGCGCATGGAGCAAATTATACCGAACCTTTACAGTGATTACGCCCATACTCCAGAAAAAATCCGGGGGTGCATGAGTGTTGCGCTAGAGACGGCCGAATATAAAAACCAAAATTTAGTAGTAGTGTATGAACCTTTAACCAACCGCCGACAACATTATATGATAGATGATTATAAAGATTGCTTTAATGGAGCAAGTAAAGTTTACTGGATACCGAGTTATTTGGCACGTGAAGACCCAAATCAGCGAATTATACCGCCAGCCGAAATGATCAGCCATCTAAGTGACCCAAGTATTGCCGAGCCAATAAAGCGTAACGATGAGTTAAAAAAGACCATTCAAAAACACCTAAATGAAGGCGCTATGGTAGTAGGTATGGCCGGTGGTGGTGGTGGCAGTCTGGACGAATGGCTCCGCCAAGAATTTAAAGCATGAGAATCATCTAAAAAAACGCTTGGCTAGGTGATATACATTTTTTGAAGTTGACATTAGTCCACCTAGTCTAGTAGACTAAAAAAATGGACGTAATAAATGTACACGAAGCTAAGACTAACTTTTCTAAACTTCTCGAGAGAGTATCTCACGGCGAACATATTATTATCGGTAAAGCTGGCAAACCTATCGCTCGTTTAGAGCCAATGTCAGTAACCGCTGGCAGCAGTAAAGTAATTGGAGGTGGTTTTCGTTTGCAAGAAAAAGTAAGTCAACCGCTAACTCCAGAATATCTCAATAAACTTGCCGAAAGCAAGTACAACGATTAGGCCGGAAGAATGGTGCTACTCGATGCAAATGTGCTCATTTATTACCTTGATGAGACTGCAAATAAAAATACAGAAACAACCCGTCTTTTGCAAAGACTTATAGACGAACAAGAGCAACTCGTAACATCACATCATATCATAGAGGAAGTTTTGTTTACCGTGTTAAAAATTTACCCAGAAGCTGATTTAGTAAAAGCGGTGCACCGTATAGGCGAGATACCGAGATTAATACTTGTTGAGCCATCGCCACATCTTGGCTTTGCTGAGCGGTATGCGGCACTACGAAATCAGCAGAAAATGGGAGTTAATGATGCCCTTCTACTACAACTTATGCTAGATGCGGACATCTCTCGTCTGTTTAGTTACGACAAACAGTTTGTAAATCGTGCTGTCAGTTTAGGTATTAAGCATGTCGGCGCAATTAACCATTAAAGAAGTAAGCAGATTATGAATGTTCTTTTTATGGGTTAGTTTTTTGTTTTATTAAAGGATATACAGAAAATGTTTAGTCGGAAGCAACTTAATTTAAGAGTCAGCGAACCCCAATACCGTTAGCCCTATTGTCGTTGTTGCCAGGATTAACGTTGCCAGAATTGAAGTTCGCGTTGAAAGCGTTATCCGCAGTATCCGGGAAAGCCGAACTTGACCACAGGTTGCCGTTGTCACCCTGGTCGTCGAAGCCCTCATTCCAGTTGCCAGCAAACAGCAACCAGCCACTGCGCACTAGCAATACTACTCGTTACCCTATACTCAGCATACTGAGTATAGGCGGATCTTGGCGGCACCATCCCTAAAGAACTAGCCTCAACAAATTAAGACCAGTGAGTATTGTCTCTTACTTATGCTTATCTATCTGACTGCTAGTCGGACAACGAGATATAATTGCCACCAAGCACCGCCCGCCTTAAGCCAGCCCAAGCATACTTTTATTGTGGGGGGCCGCGCCCGCCCGGGGGGGGGCCGGGGGGCGGGGGGGGGGGGTGTGTGTGGTGTGTGGTGGGGGGCGGGGGGGCGGGG
>CAZSVQ010000015.1:20906-21283 GCA_964610345.1 uncultured Candidatus Saccharibacteria bacterium
GAAGTCTTTTGTATTTATAATGCTTGACTAGCCCCCGATACGAAGCCTCTGTTTCTTTTGAACAATCAGGGTTTGAGAGGGCCAAGAGCAGGTTACGTTTTAAGCGTTTGCCCGGATGCAATCGAAATGGGTAGATGGCTGCACCGAGAAAGGCCACGCCACGATTGTGTTCCTGCAAATGCCGTTTATGTGGATGCAGTAGCAAGTCTAAATGCTGGCTCACATAGTTTTCTATTGTCTTGGTAACTTTAACTAACTCATTTTTATTACTAGAGACAATATAAAAATCATCAACGTAGCTCCCATAATGCTTAAAGCCTAGATCAAATGTCACAAATCTATCTAATTGATCCAGATAGATATTACTAAGTAGCTGA
>CAZSVQ010000016.1:0-19601 GCA_964610345.1 uncultured Candidatus Saccharibacteria bacterium
TAAATCAACCATAAACGGTGTCCCGGTTGATGATTATCCGGTTATGCCAGCAATTCAGGACGGCAATAGCTTTTCGATTTCTGCGCCAGCTTTCAAGAAGGCACTACAGCAGGTAATTTTTGCAGCTTCATCGGACGAGGCTCGACCGGTGTTGACAGCGGTGTTTATTCACTCACAAAACAACCTGCTGTATATTGCTGCAACTGACAGTTATCGGTTGGCAGAAAAAGAAGTTACCAAGATTGATCAAGAAGTTTCACTGCTAGTTCCGAGTACGGCTATGCATGATTTACTAAGAATAATCAGTGAATTCACAGGTGAAATAAATGTTTTATACGACGAGCAACAAGTCCGGTTTATGGCTGATAATGTAGAGTTAATTGCTAGGTTAATTGACGGAACATACCCTGATTACCAAAAACTTATACCCAAAGAGTTTAATAACAACGCAATAGTTGAGAAAAGTGAACTAATTACTATAACTAAAGTTTCTGGTTTATTTTCTAGAGAAAATGCCGGCAGTATTACGGTATCCGTATCAGAACCCGATAAAACTCTATCAGTTAAATCTATTGCATCTCAGGTTGGTGAGAACGAGGCTAAAACTAGTGGCGAAGTAACCGGCGAAGCAGATATCACACTGAATTCCCGGTACTTATTAGAAGGACTACAAGCAACTGATGGTGATAAAGTTATATTTAGTTTTAACGGTAAGCTGGAGCCAATTATTATCAGAAACCCGTCTGATGCTAGTTATACCCACGTTGTGATGCCACTAAAAAGCTAGGCCGTCGTATAGTATAGAGTATGATTTTAACTTCTGCTCGGTTACAGAACTTCCGCTCTTATAGTGATAGTTCATTTGAATTTGAACCAGGGGTGAATATAATTGTTGGCCCCAACGCCAGTGGAAAAACAAATTTACTAGATGCACTGTATTTGACAGCAACCGGGGTTACCATTCGCCCAAACAAAGATTTTTTAATACAAACTAACAAACCATGGTCTCGCCTAGACGTATTAACAAGCCAAAACCAGATCAGAATTACCAGAATCAGACAAGATAACAAACCAGAGTTTGAATTTGATGACAAGAAATTTAGAAGGTTTACATTAGATAAATTAATCCCGGTAGTGTTGTTTGAACCAAACCATTTATATCAAATAACCACAGCCCCAGAACAACGCCGACAATTTATGGACGATATTTTAACTAAAATAGACCCTAGCTTTTCGAGCCTAAAAAATAATTATATTAGAACCTTACGTCAGCGTAATAGTTTATTGAAATTACCACTAGGCGAGGTTAAAAAACAGATTTTTGCTTGGGACGTCAGGTTGTGTGAACTAGCCGGTAGTTATGTACAGAAACGTAAACAATTACTAGAACAAATTAATCAGAATAGTAGTGGGGTGTATAGTAAAATCGCCAACCAAAAACACCAACTATTGCTAGTTTATGAAAGTAAAATTCAAGCAGAAAATTACTCATCAACACTACTTAAAACACTACAATTAAAACTAGAGCTAGATCATATGCGGGGTTTTACTGGTTATGGCCCACACCGAGACGATATGTCGATTATTATCGATAATAACGATATGAGAAACGTAGCTTCTCGTGGTGAAACTAGGAGTATTTTATTAACTCTAAAAGTCATTGAAGCTCGTATTTTAGAAGGTATCTATAACCAAAAACCCTTACTGTTGCTTGATGATGTTTTTGGTGAGTTAGACGGTGCCCGTAGAAAAAGCCTAATAGACTTTATGTCTGGTTGTCAAACTTTCATAACCACCACCGACGCCGACATTATTGCACATAATTTTATGGTTGGCACCAAGCCAATATATATAACTAAGGAATAATAAATAGCTCAATAGAGTTATCTGGGAAATCACGTTTAAATTGATTAACTACAATTTCTTTTTTCTTGTCAAACTCAGCCAGATCATATGTAAAATCGGTGCTACCGGGTGTGTTTGATGTCCAGGAACTCAAAGCAAGCTTAATAAGTAGCGTATTACTACTATAGTCTGAATCTTGCACAACCCCCTGATATCCTTTTTCGTAAGGTAGTTTTTCGTCAGCAAAGGTGTTGGTGGTGGATCCTTCTTTGCTAATAAGAAACGCATGAGTTTCGTTCGAGCCTGAACGAACGGTTGTTAGAACGATACCAGAAGCACCAGAAGAGATGTGTGATGGCATGAAACGGTTTGATGAAAAAATTGCTTTTGCTTTACCAAGTTTAATATCTAGTTCGCTTACAGTGTTGTTCTGAATAAAATAAATTTTACCGTTATTGCTTGTTGAGAAACTTGATACATCACTAATCCGTATATCTATTCCATCTTTATCTTCGGAACCAATAATTCGCAAGTGGCTGTCGGTCAAAAAACAAATTACGTTAATATTACATGCAACTGCACCATCATTGGTTTGATTTATTTTGTATGAGGAAACAAGGTCAAGTGAGTTTGTATCGAATATGCTTACTACTGTGTCTTGAGTCTGTGTTTTACTGTACTCTTCTTTTGAATCGGGACTTGCCGAGCTATTACCAACAACGTGATATAGTCTTTTATTATATAAACTAATATTTACTTCAAGAAAATTCAAACTCTTTTGGTTGGCTGAGTTTAGTTTCATATTCTTTGGTTGCGAGTTAACATCGTCATATATCAGCACGTCGGAATTTTTATTTCGTCCAACTACAAACATGGTGCTCGCAGGATCAACAGCTAGCGTATAGTCTTCGTAATCAGACAGGAAGTCTTGGGGTAGGTCGATGCTTTTTACGACTTGTCCTGACTTGACATAGGCAAGAGAGGCAGCGTTTAGTGCTTCGCCCTCATTCGCAATCCTAAGGGCAATAAACCCATCTTCACTATAAGACTCCATTGACAATATATGACCGATTGTTATACTCTCGCGAGACGAAAAGGTTGAACTGGTTGTAGGATTATGTAGATAAAAGTCGTCAGTTCCTTTGCAGCCAAAACTATAAAGCGTACTTTCTGTATATAGGGTGCAGGGGGCTACGTTACGGCCAATCTTTGTTCTGTTATTCTGATTAGCTAACGTAACCTGTTTTGAGGTTGTGTTAAAGAATCTTGGTACGGTAACAAAGTATGAAGAGGCTTGTCCGTTATCCGAAAATACTCGGATTTCGTACTTACCAGACTGAAGTATACGACCAAACGTTTTTGTATCGGTGGTTCCGGAGGTTACAATCTCATTGGATGTTTGGTTGCGAACCTCAACCGAGACCGTTTTTTCTGGGAGTGTCAACGAGAGACGTCCATGAGTAAACAGCCAAAAGCCGAGGGATAGCAGTATGATTATGGTAATTGCGAGTATGCCACCTCCGACTATTTTTTTTGTACGATACTGTTCAGGACTCATTCTGGTAGACCCTCATAAAGCTTATTTAATAGTTCTATTATACCAGGATCGCGACAACCATCTGATCCGCCTGGCTTATAGGTGTCGCCAACCTTACATCCTCTGTCAATATGTAAGTGGGGGTCTGACCCATTGCCAGTACATTTTCTGGGGCCAACTTCAGCTATTTGTTGTCCAGCGGTTACAGTTTGATTTGATGTAACGGATGCACTCGATATGTGGCCATACCAGTAAGAGTAATTATCTTTTGATGAAACGAGCTGGAATGAATTACATCCGGCATTGCCTTTGTAGCTGTCGCGAACGCTCTTAATGACGCCATCACTAATTGCATATACGGGTGTTCCCGTAGTTTTATCCCCACCACCTTTTACGAATAAATCCCAGGCTGGCGTTCCATCATGATGACAGGTCGACTTATTACACGGTGGTGGACTGGCAAGCTCGCTCTTTTTTTGTGGCCCTATTGGGAACGCATAACCATCAGCTACAACACTATTGCTTGTATCGGTTGAGCCACAAGAACTAACAGAAGAGTCACCGGATATTCCAGCCAAAGCTGCGTACTGAACCCACGCTCCCCAAATGTTGTTTGCTGGATACTCTACGGGACCATTATCTCTCTTAACCTGCCCCCAAGTTCCGTTTGGAGCTACTGCTGGGTCTCGCTTCGCATCGGCTTTGTTCATAACATAAGGAGAGCCCTCATAGCCTTGTGACTCGTCTACAAAACCCAGGCCAGCAGCCTGTTGCTTGTATTGGCTAGAGCGACCATTGTAGCTAAATAAGGTATCTTTGATGACATTATCAGGTGTGCCGGTTGTCTTTAACGGCCCAAGGTTTTTTGGATGGTTTCGGGTTGCATAATCTTGCTGAAGCCGAGAGGCCATAAAGTTTGTTTGTCTCTGAAACTCAGCATCGTTAACGGGTCCTGCTGGGTAAGGCCCGCCCGCCTTGCTATAAAACTGATAAACGCCCTGGCCATTACTAGGGTTATTTCTTCCTAGGCTAGTTTCGTTTTTATGTATAACTGCAATTAGTTGCCAAGGTACGTCATTTGCTTGAGATGCGACCATATAGAACGGTTTGTTTTGCTCTATTTTAGCTAAATCATCTTGAGAAAAAACCTCTTCACCATTGTACCCTCTGTTTGTGCTAATAATCGTTTGAGCGCTTTGATTAACAGCGCCAAATGGCTGTGAACCCGACACAATAGAAGATACAAGAAAATCTGATTTTAACTGGTAACCTTGACCGCTGTGATGTACTCCGTCGAACTGATACTTTGCTTGGTTTGGCTCAGCCTCAGCACGCCAATCTATTATTTTATAGTTAAGAGCAGTAGATTGTGCAGATATCGCTGAGTTGATATCATTATAGTCAAAGTTCGGGGCATATGCATTCATCCAGTATATTTGTATGTTTTGAGAATAACTGCGTATTTTGTCAACCATTAGCTTTATAGCATTGCCAAAATTACCTTCTTTGTTTGTTCCAAGCGCTACCACTATAGCAGAGCTTTGCGAAACTAAAGCAGAATCAGTGTCAATTTTTTGAAGTGATTGGGATGCTGTTATGCCTATAGTTGCCTCTATATCTTTAACATTCCACCCGGCTTGCGTCAGTTTGTTGCTTAGCCCACCCATATCACGCATACCCACAGATAACGAATCTCCAATAACATAAATACTGCCGGGCTCTGTTGACTGTGATGTCGGCAAGCAAGACTTCTCGTAGTCAAAATAAAGAACACCCCCGTCCAGTAATTTCTTTTGCTCGGGAGATATTGCATACAAAGACTGTGTTAGCAGTAATATTAGCGATAATGCAACGAGGAGAACCCTAAACAAAAACCTAACTAAGCTCAACCTATCAATAAACATTTTAAGGCACCCCTATGTGAACATGTGGCCCAGTAGCACCTGTTGTTTCGGGCCGGTCCTTAAATATTTTCTCACAAACCGGATTAGTAGACCTTATCTCGTTTATATAAGTTTGATTCGGCACCCCAAGCTCACAGCCTGCCGGCAGTAGTCTAGCGGCTTCTTGGGTGAACCGTGTAATAGTTCCGCTTCCATCATGAGCATCAAAGCCCGGCATTGTAACTCCATTAATGCCCCTGGATCCGGATATATCAACAGCCTTACCTTTCCAGTGTCTGCTTGCAGTTCCAGCCCCCACCTTGCTAGCGGTACATCCTCGGTGCAGGGATGATATTGTAAACGCATTGTTTTGGCCGAGCGCTGCAATAATACGCAAAAGCTCCGTGTCGACGGAATACTTACCGTCACCAACACTAGGACATGGTCCTGAACCAGAAGCAATTCCTTCTAATTGTGTTTTTGCGGCATCATCTTTGCCAATTTTTGTGTTGCCAAGTATTTGTTGTGCGAGTGCCCTTGCGTCGCCTGATGGTAGCGTTGTACTACTACTGCTATTTTCTGTAGTTTGCGATAGGGTATCGTTACTGTCTGTTAGACCGATATCTTGGCATGCGGTTTCATCTATACTTTCATAACAGGTAATGGTTGTCATTGTTATAGTGTCGGCTATATACATTCGGTATCGCAAAAAATCTTCATCTTTGTTTTCAGCACCACAATCACCCCTGTTTTCTTCCAAGAATTTATAACTCGGAGCTTTGGTTGTCTGGAACTTACCTGTTGATGGGTCAATTGTCGTACCAAAACACTTGCCGTATTTTTCATTTAGTTCAGGGAGCTTATCTATAATAGCTTCTTCATTCGCGTAAGGGTCTTCTACGAGTGAGCTATCTCTCTCGATTGGAGAAAACCCAATTTTATCCACCCCATAATCAAACGACGATGTATCAGCGTGTACTCGCGGGTTTATGCTAGATATATTTGACCAAAAGCTGCTCAAAACAGAAAAAGGACTACGCACTAAACTTGCAAAACTAGTTTGGGTGTTGCGTAAATTATCATTTTGAATAATCGATTTTGAAACAAGCGAATCAGGACTAGAGGCATCAAAAACTCTTGCGTAAAACGGTTGTTTTTGAACATCTTGCTTTATTTTATCTCTAGTTTCACGTTCAAGCGCAAGTCTTTCTTCGCCTGTTAAAACTCGACCACCCATACCCGCCGCCGTATTATTATCCGCAAGGAACGCACCAGTATCTGCCATCGCCCCAAAAGCCCCCCCACTTATGCCGGCAACATCAATAACTTCACCACCAAGCCATCGTACAACATCATCCATAAATGTATTTGCAAGAACTTGTTGGCCAACTTCTGCAGCTACATTAAGGATTGCACTGACAGGCCCAGTAAATGTTAAAGCAATACCCGCACCACTTGCGATTAAGCCACCTACAGTAGAGTTAATAGCACCACATACACTTGTCATTCCAGGTGCGGATGTTATTGTGTCTAGTTTCTGAAAAAAGAATGGTTTATCCTTACCTGGTTTAGCAGAGTCAGGAATCTTCACACCTGTGTTAGGTTTGCCGATGTTATGCTGGATGCTTTCTGCTGACATCCAAGATGATTTATCTTCTTTATTATAAAAACTTTCAGCCAGAACTCCCAGCTCATCCATGTTGACATCATTTCCAGACATAATTTGGCTTGCCGGAGCTATTACCCCAGTTGTTGCTAGTCGTGTTAATGGCTGTACGATGTTTTGTTCTTGAATGTCACCAGCTGCATCCCCTAATGCATCTAACCCACAGACAAGACCCAGTACGGCTGTTGCGCCTACACCTACACCAATTTTTGCCCTCACCCTTGCAACGCGCTCACTATGGGGTAGGCTAGTGTCAGCTGCAACTCTTTGAGCATCGGCCATTTCGCCGTCTATTTCTCCGATCTTTGCTTTATCTGGTTCTGAAGTTGGGTTTTCTGGGTCATCTGACCCACCTATCTTCATGGTTTCTGTTGGCTTGGATCCATCTTTAATAGCTTTGTTGCGGCCTTCTTTAACTTTATTTTTCCACTCTTTGTACCTGAGGTTAATTTTTTCATCGGCCGATCTGGCTAAATTTTTTAAAGGATGAAAATCAACACCCGCCCGTACTTTTAACATACGTTTTGCCATAGCACTGCTTACTTTATTCATCCCCATGGCATCTACCGAACTGCTTATAATTTTTCTACGTGTTCTTGTATCGGTTATTTCGCCAGAGTTTTCTGCAAACTCTAAGCGCACTTTACCGGTTTCAGGATCTTTCGGCATAGCAACACCGTTAGCTGCTTCAATTTTGGCAATCATTCTTTTTCCAGCAGGAGTATTGGAGTCTAGAGTTAGTGAACTTATTCTCCCTGTTCGCGAATTGTTGAACTCAACACCAATACCCTGTTTCTTAAGCTTAGCTTCATAGTGTACGGCAATTTTATTGCCTGTCCTTGATAAATTGTAATCTTGCCTAGCGGGCGGTTTTTTAGAAGCCCACCTGTATATTTTAGATAACCGGCGGCTACTGAATTCTTCGCTATTGCTAAAATGAAATCTTTCTAAGATTTTTGCAAACTGCAAAAACTGCAAAGGGCCCGCTAAAAAGGTTGATATTCCTATACCACCACCAATCAACAGCCCAATTGCTCCACCACCTGCCGCTGCTTGTTTTCCTGTGATTGAAAATCTTTGTTTTTTCTTTGGTTTGGTTTTGTTGTCCCAATCTCCAGGTTCATCAGTGTTATCGGAAATTTCTGGAGCAGACTTTTGGTTAGCTTGGTCAAGACCGTCTTGCTCTTTCTCGTCTACCGGGCTTTTACTTTTTTTCTCTGGTGCGGATTCGGCGTTATAGAGTTTTTCAAGATCGTCAACCTCTGCTTCTCTACGCTCTGGGTGTACACCTAAGTCATCATGGCCACCCTGGCGCTGTTCGGCCGGGTTATATTTTTTGTCTTGCTCTTCCCTTTCCTTTAGGCTCTGCACGAGTACTCCTAATAATTACCCGGAGGTTGATTAAAATCTTGGAACTGTTGGGATGCCCCGCTGTTTAAGTCAACGGATCCTTGGGCTTGATTTTGCACCCCTTGTTGGAGCACTTCTTGTTCTTCAATTTTCTGAACTTGCTGAGGATTGGTGGTGATTAGCTGTGTTTCGGTTGGGCTTGCAAAAATTTGAATATGTACATGGTTTTGGCCTGCAAAAAATAGACCTTGTCCAACAGGGAATTGGCTTAAGCGCTTACGTTCCTCGCTAGTCAATTTAAACACATCTGCGAGCACATCTACGGCTGACGGTGATTGCTTTAGGAGGATTTGAAGTGATGAGTTGGCGACAATTGCCCGACCCATTCGACTACCCATAAAATCCTCAACATCTTGAGTTATGGTGGTTATGCCTAAATTATACTTTCTGGCGCGTTTAGCTAAGCTGAATAAGAAATTAGCAGAATCTTCATACTTCATGAGTTGCCATGCTTCGTCTACTACCAGTAAGCGTTTTTTCTTGTCGGCTTTTGTTCTGTTCCATATGTAGTTTAAGATAATGTACATTGCTACCGGCCGCAACTCGTCTTCAAGATCACGAATATTAAAAACCGCCAACTGATTGTTTATGTCGATATTCGATTGCTGAGAAAAGATTCCAGCAAACGTACCACTAGTGTATTTACGCAACCTTTGAGCAAGCTGAGGGCCGGTCCCGCCCATATGCAGCAGTGTGTCATACAGGTCTCCAATAGTTGGTGGTGGAGAATTATGTGTTAGCGGGTCATTGGTTATGCCAGCTTTGGCGTAGGTTTCTATTAGTGCAGCATCAAGGTCTGCTTCTTCAACTGGATTCAATGCGGGTGCAATCATTGCTCCACCAGATTGCATTTGGGCTTGAGCTCCCCCCATCATTAATCGCAACAAACCGTGCAAGGTAATAAGATTGCTTCGCAGGGCATTGTCAGCTTCTTCGGTGTCTACCACGCGCGGTAAATCAAAAGGGTTGATACGAGTTGATGAATTTAAGCTAAGCCTTACGTATGCTCCGCCAACTGCCTCAGCCATGCGTTGATATTCGTTTTCTGGGTCAATAATAACTACTTCTGTGCCAAACATCATACTTCGCAGAGCCTCTAACTTAACAGCAAAAGACTTACCAGCTCCAGATTTTGCAAACACTACAGCATTACCGTTTTCTAGGCTAAATCGGTCAAAAATTACCAAGCCAGAGTTGTGCATGTTGATACCGTACAAAATGCCATTATCTTGGGTTAAATCGGCGCTTGTGAACGGAAAAGTAGTACTCAGGGCTCCGGTGCTCATGTTGCGTTTTATCTGGAGCTGGTCAGTAAACTGCGGAACGGTGCTGCTCAGACCTTGTTCTTGTTGGGAGGTGGCCGGTTTTGAATAAACTAGTTGCTGGCCAAGTAAGGACTCTACTTTGTGTGAAACAAACTCAAGCTCATCCAAAGACGAGGCGTAAATTGTAAAATAAAAGCCAAACCTAAAAAATCGCTCTTCGCCAACTTGGAGTTTGTCGCGCATTTCTTCGGCGTCCGTAATAGCAGCTTGCTTGCCTGGGTCGCGCACCCGACCCTTTTCGGCATCTATTTGCAGCCCAGCTTCTAGTTGGCTGACTTTTTTACGTAAATTCTCTAATACCACTTGACTTTCTACGGGGTAAATATACATCGACAAATCCATAATTTCATCAATGTTAATAAGACTACTAAGCCAACCAGTGTAAAGCTGTCTGGGATAACCAAAGACATAATATGTTCTGGCCATTCGTGTTCCAATTTGAAAGTAAGAAGAATTAAACTCTAACGAACTCGGAGCGATAAAATCGCGTAGAGCTGTCACGCCTTTTTGAAAAGCTGCGTTAACTTCTTGCTGCTCTTGTTGGACTTGCTGCTGTGCCAATGCCACCGGGTCTACAGGTTGTTTCTTCTTACCAAACGCCATTATCGAAGTTCCTTATCTAGATTGGGTTGGACAGCCTGGCCTTCGCCCTTGGTCACCACTGGTGCGGTTAAGTCGTCAAAGTTCTTAAGTTGTTGGCGGGTGGCGGTATCGGGGTTGTAAGTATCATAGTAGAGCTCAATAAGTTCTTGAGTATCTAGCGGTACGCCCTGGACACCACATTGTTGTAAGCTAGCCAGTACCGCCTGGACACGATTGCGGAGTTCGTTTTTAGCAGCCTCTAAATCTTGCTCGTTCACTACAACATGCTGTTCTTTGCTGCTAAACATGCCTGTTAAACCAGTAAAAAAGCTTTTACTTTGAGTCAGAGCTTTTTTGACATCCGCTTTAGCATAAAAAGGTATTACCATGTAAAAACGCTTATCCATGATGTTGGTTTGTTGCGACAATCCCGTTATAAAACCAAGGTAATCCTCCATTAGCATGGCAAGGAGCATGTTATCGTGCTCGCTGCGAATTTTGTCTAGCTTTTCTATGTACGGTCTAATATCAATGCGTTCAGATCTTACAAAAATTTGAATGTCAAAATAAAGTGAATTCAAAAAGCTTTGGTACGCTGCCTCAACAGCCTCGCGCTCTCCCGGGCTCATCAGGTCAAAGTTAATGGATTTTAGCATTATGACCGAGCGGAACGAACCGTCGTTCATAATCATAATTCCATCACGAATCTCAGCAAACTCCAATGTGTTTTGAGTACTGTTGGGGTTTGATTTATTGGCTACAGGAGTTTGTTGCGGGCCAGCTACATTTTGGCCAATTGGTTGACTGCCAGGTATCATGCCAGTTTGGGGGTATGACGGCATCCCAGTGTTTACTGGATTTTGTAATTGGGTTGGTTGATTTTGGTCTGGATTCATTCGCTTTTTTGCCCACCGTATGTCCCTCTGCTAAGAGTTTAGTGTAGCGAAATGACAACTTCGTCATTGTCTTCACGTTGTTTAAGACGTTCCGCTTCACGTGCAACTGTTCTAACAGAAAGACCATCGCTATTTTCGACAAGTTTTAGTATAGCAGGGTCAGTGGCTGGTGTCACGGGTGCTTGCCCCTGTTTCTTAATGTTTGTGTGTTGTTGAGCGCTAAATGGTTGGATTGTCTTCATGTGACTACCTAATTCTGTTGGTTGGTTGGCGCGCTCATGAATTTTATTTAACAAATCAGTTTCATCTTTTTCGGTAATTTTTGGAGCTTGGGCTTTAGCTTCCAGAGCATATTTTTTAACATTTTCATCAATTATCTGGCGGTGTTCCTCGGCGGACTTGCTGATCATCTGGTCCATGGCTTGGGCACGAGGGTTGGTGCTTGGGTCAAGCATATCAGCGGTTGCTTCTGCACTAATTGCAGGCGCATCTTGGGTGGCAATATCAAATAATCTATCACTTGTTGCACCTTGGGTCGCATAAAGATTGGTGGCGTTTTTTACAGCCCAACCCCGTGTGTCTAGCGTAGTAGATAGAGTTTTTAGCCGGCTTTTTACTTCATCTTCACTATAACCCTTAGTCAGTTGTTTTTCTATTTTTTTAGGGGCTGTTATGGTAACTAGTTGTTGTAGGCCGGTTTGATCCCAAATACGTTTGCGTGGCTTTAAAAAGAACCTAATTTTTGCCAACAACCAGATTTCTGACGATTGCTGGCCACCAAGTGGTGCCGCCAACATGCCAAAGAATAGGGCTGGTGGTACAAAAATAAAACCCAAAAACCAAGCCGGGGTCATAAATAACCTAAAAGCCACAAAACCCAAGGCAATTGTAATTGCTGCATAAATAAACTGCCGCAAACTCAACGGCCCAAGTAGCTTATCTTCTGCTTCTATGTCTTGTAATACTTTATATTGCGCCACTTATTTAGAGTATACACTAACATTTTTATAGATTTAAGCTGAGGTTTATAATTTTTCAAAAACCAACTTTGTTAATATAGATTTTTGTAAAATATCATAGTGAAAAACTAGAGTTACTAACCCTCAGGCTCACGATAATTTGGGTGATTCGGATCGCTTGGATCGAGACCGCCAGGAGTTCTGCCACCCGTGCTATCCGTGTAAGTATCACCAGCAGGCCTAATAATAACTGTCTCTCCAGTGTTTGGATCTGTTCCGGTAGCTGGGGCATGTATCCTAACGCCCTCTCTAAACGTATCGCCACCCCCGTCTGGGTCAACTACACCACCCCCAACTGCTGGCCCTTGTAAGGGGCGGCGTGTTTCGTCGAGGGCTGCAGTAACTGTAGTAGATTTCTTTTGGGAGTGCCAAATCATTTGTTGCTTAATCTTCTCCATGGTAGCAGCCGCAGCTTGTGCCTCATTAGAATTTACCCCATGGGCAACAACTGCTTTATCATAATTGTACTGCGCACCCTCTAAGTGGCTTTCGAGGGCTTTTTGGTGAACGCCAGTCATTTCGCGTGGGTCGGCGCCCTCAGTTGATTGGCCCAAAAATTCATGAGCAGAAGAGCCTCCAGGATGTTTAAGGAAGTTTACGGTATCTTGATAAGATGCACTTCCGTAATCTGAACGACCTCTATTTGATTTCATCCAGCCCGCTTGGTCATATTCTGTGGTTAGGCCTTGATCACGTAGCATTTTCATTTCTGTTTGCATTTGTTCTAGGCCAGCTGCTCCAGCTGCATAGGCTGTATTAGTATGGGCAACCCGGAATTTTCCAGCAGAAAGTTTCATGGCATCGGTTCCTATGCGCATACCAGTAGATGCGCGTACCCTATTTAAAGCATCTCGTGCGTCTTCATCCTCCGCACTCGGATCAGCTTCTTTGTAGTATTTTATAAATTCATCATCGTTGTTGGCTCGTAACGCAGCGTATGAGGCGCTATCATTATTGAACGCCCAAGCCCCACCTTCTTCTAATGTTTTGTCTGCAAATTGTGCGGCATTGTGTTTTTGAGCTTCGCTGTATCTGGACCTACTATTTTTTGTTACTCCCCAAGCGCCATTCCTGCCACCCGACATAACTCTTTGGTATGCACCACCCCCACGGTTACCTAATACGCCCATTTTGCCTGTCATACGGTCTTGGTGACGTTGACTCAATTGTTGGCCACGGAAGTTTTTGAGGCGGTCAAAGGCGCCTCGACTACTGTTGTTGGCAATGCCGGCAATGTTTGCGAACATACTACCAGCCAACTGGAAGGTTTTTGGAATTAAAAAGAATGGTGCAAAAAATACTAGTACCACTATTGCAATTCCAAATTGGTCGTTCGTGCTTTGGCTTGCCGAAGCATCAGCTGCAATTTTGGCGGCAATTCTTCCGCCAGCAATCAACAACAGTATCATCGGGTACATAAGGAGTAGCTTGCTAAAGCTTTCCCACCAGAGCTTCCAGAATTTTTCGGTACCAGGTAAAATCCAGGCAACTAAGGCTAACGGTGAAATCACCAAAAGAATAACCAGAACGGTTTGGCGTACTGCTAAAACGAAAAAAGCAATTAAAAGCGCCAGCAATACGGTTATGCCCAAAGATAATAATCCCGCAGGACCAAGCGCTATGGCTCCTGCTGACACGGCAGTTAGTGCAAAAACTCCATTAAGGGTAACTGCTGCGTCGGTGCCAACAGCATCTTTGATAAGCACACCGACATTTAATGCCTCTCTACCGCCAAACGGTGCGTACAATAAACCTTCTATGCCCCAAGCAATCTGACCGGTTAAATAAACCAACCCTGTAAATAACGGCCAGGAAAGCTGTATAAGAATGGCGGCTATTACTAGTCTTGGCACCATCTTTTTTAATGTATAAGCGTCAAACATTAATTGCCTTTCCCGATCGCTTGTCCAATAATTGCCACCAAGCCAACCGCAACTAGCATGAAAGTTGCAATAGCTCTAAAGTATGACCAAGAGGTTTTTAGGCCTTTGTTTTCGTATATTTTTTGAGCATCTATATTTAGTAACGATTCTGCAAAATTAAATAACACATCAATCCCATTAGAGATAATCTCTAACGCAGCACAAACTATCCATCCGGTACTAAAGCCAAATTGTTCCTCACAGCTTTTAGCATTTTCTCCACTGCCGCTCCCCGACGAGTCATTAGAACCATTACCAGCACCAGGTTCAGTTGGGTTGTTGGCGTTTTTCATTGCTTCTTCTGTAGCACGATCGTATAGCTTTATAGCATTTGCTGCTCCAACCAAAGTTTTACCCACGCAATTTACTTTACCAAAGCCAGAAGACTCTACTTCAACTTTCAAGTCCGACTTTATGTAATTGGCTAAATCCTCACCAACTATAGGATTATCAAACCCGGTTGAGCGGTTCCGTTTAAAGAATAATTTTTCACCATTACGATCCAAAGTGTAGTCATTATCAACAGCACTGCCTTTTACAGTACATATCTCAAACCACTGCTTTATTCGATCGTAAGCCTCTTTTTCACTTAACTTACTAGACTGTATATATTTTTCTAATTCTTTAAAGAATTTATACGAGCTTAAATTGTAGTTTTGGCCACCATTGCCATAGCCAATCGGCTTACCGCTTTCTGGTGCGCCCTGACTATTTAAAGACCATGATTCATCGCGAAGGGATTTCATTTTAAACAACTCACCGATAGAATCATCTTTGGCTAGCTCGGTACAGCGATCTGTATCGGCAAAATCGCTTTTTCCGACACCTACATCCGTTTTATTTACGTTCGCCTCATAAAACACGTCACCTGAGTTAAAGCCATTCGAATCCATGTCATCTCTTAAAAATCGCAAATTACTGGACTGTACTCTACCATAGAAGCTTTTAATACTAGAACTTCCAGATATATCCGCTTCGTTCATAGCTTCGTTAATGCAGTAAGCTAGTGCATATGCTTTTGATCTATTTCCTGCATACGCATCAACTCTCTGACGACCCGGACCAATTAAGTAAATGAAAGTTTGCAGTAAAGTTATCGTTAATAATAAGATTGCAAAAGTAAGTGGACTAATACGTTTAACTGATGCTGACATTACTTTTCAGACCCCACTCCCCCGATGATTAAATAAATTGTTGCTCCTAGTTTCATGTTTTTTCACTTTATATAATAAAGGGGTAACTAGTGTGTTTGCAAGTTTAAAAATAACTTTGACTTAATCTCGCACAGCCCTTGGACACATCAAGTATTGTTAAGATATGAATTAGAAGTTATAGTATATTTGAACAATAAAGTATGAATTTAAAAAGAAACCGCGTCACTAAACTAACCTCAATACTCATATTCTTTTCAATTTTGAACGGGATATTGATAGTTAAGAGTCCTGTAGTGGGTGCGATGACAAGGCAAGAATATTGCCAGTCTTTGCCTGCGGGGCCACCGGCTCCGGGTGCTGATGGTAGTGACACGGCGATAGGATGCCAGCAAGAACTAGACCGAGATACCTGGAATGAGTGTATTACCAAACCAGAGGCAGAGCGGGGGTCATGTGCAGATGCTTACAGAAATGCCGAACATACCGATAAAAAAACTGGAGGTGGAGAAACAGCCCCACCGCCACTTACTAATGACGAAAGAAAAGCATTAGCTGATTGTGACGGTTCAACTGACCTCGAAAAGTGTCTAAAAGACAACCCACTAGTTAGATGGACACTTTTCGGAATTAACCTTCTTGCAGCGGGCGTTGGTGTTGTTGTGGTCATTATGATTATCATAGGTGGTATTCAATACACATCTGCAGGACCTAATCCACAAGCGGTTTATGCGGCTAAACAAAAAATCGCTAATGCTGTAATTGCACTTTTGGCGTTCTTTTTTCTTTACGCATTCCTACAATACTTAATACCAGGAGGTGTTTTTTAGTGATACGTGAAATGTTGAGCAGATTTGGTTGCACGCCTACCGGTGGAGATTTTTTTGGTTTGCCTCCGTGGTATAAATATCTAGAAGGAGAAGAAGACGCTTTTGGAAAATGTATACCAACTTTTCCTTCCGGCGCAAATTTTAACCCTACGACAATATGGGGTATTGCCCTAGTTGGCGTTGAAATACTATTAAGAATAGCAGCTATGGTGGCAATTGGTTACATAATCTATGCAGGTTTTCAATACATGACTAGTAATGGAGAGCCAGAAAAAACTAAAAATGCCAAAAACACAATTATTAACGCATTAGTGGGGTTGGTAATTGCAATTGTTGCGACGACACTAGTGTCATTTATAGGGAACAGTATCAAATGATTAAAAACTTTTATTTTCTAGCTCAAACACTTGTAGATCCCGGCAGTGTTGCAATTCCAAAACCAAAAGCAACCGAGAATCAAGTAAGCGCTATGTTGAGTTTTGTGTTTATGGTTGCTGGTGCGGTGGCGGTGCTGGTAATTATTGTCGCAGGAATCAGTTATATACTTTCAGCTGGTGATCCACAAAAAACTGCACGCGCCAAAGACGCAATTCTTTATGCGGTGATCGGGTTGGCGGTGGCTATTTTAGCCAATGTGATAGTGGTGTTTGTTTTAGGGAAAATTTTTGGATGAAGAGACCACTTATATTTTTCACAATAATCCTCGCCGTATTCACCTTATTTTCTGGCGTGACATTTGCCCAAGACCCTTTTGATGCTGTATGTACTGGTAGCGGTTCAAGCTCCTCGGTGTGCCAACAAAAAGGAGTGACGCAAAATCCACTGTTTGGTGCCAGTGGAGTTATTACGAAAGTTGCACAAATATTAGTAATTATCGCCGGTGTCGCGTCGGTATTTATGATAATGATCGGAGGTTTTAAGTACATGACTTCCGCCGGTGATAGTGCAAAAATTAGCTCCGCAAAAGACACAATACTCTATGCTATTATTGGCTTGATTGTGACAGTCTTTGCACAATCGATTGTCACATATGTACTAACAAGGTTATAATTATTAAATATAAATGTAGGTAATATATGAATAAATTCAAGACATTATTTTTAGCAATCTTACTCCAAGTTACGCTACTTACGGGTATACTTTCGGTGAACTCAAATGTATATGCTCAAACGCCAAAAGATGCCGCTTGCCAGGGGGTTGCACTAACTGGCGGTAGTTGTGATACTGCTGACCCATCAGACCCAAACTCAAGCAAAAATAAAATTAACAGTACAGTCGCATCAGTTATAAATATATTCTCTTGGGTAGTTGGAGTGACGGCCGTGATCATGGTAATTATCGGAGGTTTTAAGTATATTACTTCCCAGGGTGACTCTAATAATGTTAATTCTGCCAAGAACACTATCCTTTATGCTGTTATAGGGTTGGTTATAGTAGCAATGGCACAGATTATCGTTCAGTTTGTACTCAAAAAGATTTAAGGTTCATATTGTTATTTTAACTTGAAAATAGTATAGCTTATGTAGTAAAGTGAAGGCAAAGCAAATAAGAAAGGAATTAATAAATTAAATGAAAAAAATCGCACAAAAAATTTCTCTAGTGTTCGCTAGTTTAGCTTTTTCGTTAATACCCGTGCTAACTCCTGTGGCTGTGCATGCTGCAGAGCCAAATATTCAAGCTGGCCTAGAGCAAGGTAGCTGTTTGGAGGTTGGCGCTACTTGTGATACTGGTGACGCTGAAGGCACAGTTAATGACATAATTGCTACAGTAATAAATATTTTCTCACTAGTAGTGGGTGTTGTGTCTGTTATTATGATTATCATCGGTGGATTAAAGTACATTACATCCGGTGGTGACTCTGGTAACGTAAGTGGCGCTAAGAACACCATACTTTATGCGATAGTTGGTTTGGTGATTGTTGCCCTGGCTCAGATTATTGTTAAGTTTGTACTTAATCGTGTGTCCGGCTCAGCTACTTAGAGCACAAACTGTTAATAAAACAATCGCCCCTTGCTGGGGGCGATTGTTTTATAGCTAGGTTTTAAATCTAATAATAAGAGATTTTAATCAGTTTAAAGAATTTGAATTTTCTTAACGGTATCTTGTTTTACTTTTGTGAAGCTAATTGTTAAAACTCCATCTTTAAGCACAGCCTCTATCTCATCTTCTTTAACAGCAATCGGCAGCGCCAAGCTACGTGAAAATTCGCCCCAGTAACACTCCTGTACAAAGTAATTAATCACATCATCTTCGTTACCAGCAGATAGTGTGCCGCGAATACTCAAAGTGTTATCTGCAATACTTACGTCAAGATCGTGCTTGTTAACGCCTGCCGTACGTGCTTTGACTACTAATTTTTCTTTAGTTTCAAATACGTCTACTGCTAGTTGTCCAGGAACGGCTTCTTCTTCGTCCCACTCATCTTGAGCCGCAACAGGCACTTGTGCTTGCTCTGGCTCTTCTGGTTGGTCATGTACGGCCGCTGTATCTACAAACTCGTCCTCACCCAAGAATGCGGCAGTAAGCTCATCTTCCATCAGCAGATCATCATCTCGTTGCTTACGCGCCATAGTTGTTACCCTCCACTATGTTCAAATTATTTACAAATTATCAGTTTTTATCTTACATGCAAGTATAAAACAAAACAACCATGTTAAGCAAACTCATAGCCACTATTTACAACACATAAAACACAACAAACACAACTTATTCGCGCTTTTGCTGGTTTTATTTAAGTGTTTATGAGACTATCAGAAAATATATGATACAAACCTTGCTTGATATAATTGCGCCAGAATCTTGCCTAGAATGTGGCACCGAGGGTTTAATTTGGTGTGAGTGGTGCCGGTTACAGCACGACCCATTACCTAGTAGGTGTTTTAATTGTCACGCCCAGACAGATAACTATGCAACATGTGCTAAGTGTCGGTCAAAATATGGACTGGGGTCTGTGTATGTTTTTGGCGAATACAAAGAACTAAATAAACAGCTAATAACATCTTTAAAATTTGAATGCAAGAGGCACACTGCAGTGGTTTTGTCGCATGTGTTATTAGATCTGCTGCCTTATTTTGATGAAGTCCCTACCCTTGTTTATATTCCGTCTGTCCTTAGTCATGTTAGGCAACGAGGTTTTGACCACACAGCGTTAATTACCAAACACCTTGCTAAACTAGGCCAAATACCACAAGCAAATTTACTAGCTCGAACAAACAATGTCAGTCAGGTCGGTGCAAGTAAACAAAAAAGAAAAGAGCAAATAAAAGATGCATTTAGGCTAAGACTATCAGCAAAAAAACTGCCTAAACATGTAATTTTAGTTGACGATGTCGTAACTACCGGGGCTACATTGTCTGAAGCATCAAAAGTATTAAAAAAAGCTGGTGTTAAGCGTGTAGATGCAATTGTCTTTGCCTATTCAAAATAATAGACTCCCGACAGGGCGACAATTCAGAAAAAAGTTTGCTCCTGGCGGAGAGGGTGGGATTCGAACCCACGGTACCATTGCTGGCACGACGGTTTTCAAGACCGTTAC
>CAZSVQ010000017.1:0-17597 GCA_964610345.1 uncultured Candidatus Saccharibacteria bacterium
ATCTTTTTTTAACTGAAGTATCTGATTGACATTGAAGTTATCATTTGATACTATTACTATACATTTTACCAAAGACAGTAGCGGTCAAATGACCTAAGAATGCTACCGAGGTACGAGAAATCGTTTTAAACAAAATTTCGTATATAAAATGCCTTTGGTTAAGCCCGAAGGCTTTTTTGGTAAATGAACATTAAATCAATAGGTCGATATCAAAGTAAAGTAAAGGAATTAACCATGGCTTTAACAAAACAACAAAAGCAATCTGTGGTTGATGAAATTGTTGCTTTACTTGGTGAGTCAAAACTTACAGTTGCAGCTGCTTATCAGGGCACTGACGTAAAATCTTTGCAAGAATTACGTCGCTCAGCCAAAACGAACGGTACAACTGTAAAAGTTGTAAAAAATCGTCTAGTAATCAAGGCGGTCGAGTCTAATGAGCAACTTAAAAATGCTGACACTAGTGAACTTAAGGGACAATTACTATATGCATTTAATGCAGATGACGAAGTTGCTCCTGCTCAAGTTTTAGCAAGTTTTGCCAAGAAGAATCCAAGCCTACAATTTGTCGGTGCGATCACTGATCAAGGCTTGTTCTTGAGCGCAGACGAAGTTAAAGCTCTCGCTAACTTACCAAGTAAGAACGATTTATTGGCGCAAGTAATCGCCACATTATCATCACCATTAAATGATGTAACAAATGCACTTTCTGGTAATCTACACGCTCTATTAGACGGAGTAGAAGCCAAGGCAAGTGTCTAAAGTAAATAAGGAGAATAAGATGGCTAAAGATCTAAAGAAATTAGCAGAAGAGCTAACAGGCTTAACTGTACTAGAGGTTAACGAATTAAAAACTATCCTAAAAGATGAATACGGCATTGAACCTGCTGCTGCAGCTGTAGCTGTTGCTGGCCCAGTAGCTGGCAACGAAGAAACTGGTACTGCTGAAGAGAAGAGCGAATTTGACGTTATTCTAAAAGACGCAGGCGCACAAAAAGTTGCTGTAATTAAAGCTGTTAAAGAAATCACCGGCCTTGGTCTTGGTGAAGCTAAAGCAATTGTAGATGGTGCACCGAAACCTGTACTTGAAAAGGCTAAGAAAGACGACGCTGAAAAAGCAAAAAAAGCTCTAGAAGAAGCTGGCGCAACAGTAGAACTAGCTTAAGCTACATTTTACATATTAATAAACTGTCCAATTTAAGGGCAGTTTATTAATTATCCACAGGGTAAAACAATAAAAGTTTTGACAATTATTTTTGTACGTGATACTTTTAGGCAAGAGAGTGTAGGAAAATAAAGAGATTTATAATATGCCAGATGTACCAGAGAAACAAATCAAACGACTCAGAATCTTGATTCAAGAAGCTGAGACATCTTTAGCGGCTGCTAAAGAATTATTAATTAGTGTGGTTGGCGAGGACGCACCGCAGGCAGTTAAACTTCAAGAAGAACCTATCGGTAAAATTATTGAAGGTGTATTTGATGGCCAAACAATGGTCGGCAGTGACGGTAAAACTTACCCTGTACCTGCAAACTATGCTTCTAAATCCAAGCTTGTGCAGGGCGACATTCTTAAACTTACTATTGCTGATGATGGTATGTTCTTATATAAACAAATTGGTCCTGTACCAAGAGTTCAAAAAGTTGGCTTATTAACTCTTGAAAGTGGCCAATATTATGTTGAAATTGATAAAACAAAATACCGTGTTTTACTTGCGAGCGTAACATATTTCAAGGCTAAACCAGGTGATCAAGTTAGCGTAGACCTACCAGAAGACCACAAAGAAGCCGAATGGGCTGCTCTAGAAGCGGCACTTTAGACTTAAAATATAAAACATATATTCTGTTTTTATTAGTTTGTAATTAATACAATCGATTACAGCCATTAAAAGTTTATAATATAAAGTCCATGGGGGAAGCGTTATATAGAAAACATCGACCAAAAAAGCTTGAAGACGTTGTTGGGCAACCACACATAACATCAACGCTTAGCAACGCTATCAAAAACGGGCGTATAAGCCATGGTTACTTATTTTCTGGCCCACGTGGAGTAGGTAAAACCAGCGTTGCAAGAATACTAGCGCATCAGTTTAATAATTTTAAATACGGTGATAACCATGGCAGTTTAGATATTATTGAAATTGATGCAGCCAGCAACCGGCGCATCGATGAAATTCGTGATTTACGCGACAAAGTCCATACTGCGCCTGTTGCCGGTAATTATAAAGTCTACATCATCGATGAAGTACACATGTTGACTCGTGAAGCATTCAATGCGTTATTAAAAACTCTAGAAGAGCCACCAGCACACGTAATCTTCATACTTGCAACCACAGAAGCTCATAAACTACCAGAAACAATCATTAGCCGAACTCAACATTATACTTTTAAAACGGTGCCCTTGTCAGAGGTTATAAATCATTTAAAAAACTTGGCAAATCAAGAAGATATCACCATCACAGAAGATGCAATAAAGTTAATTGCAGAGCATGGAGAAGGCAGTTTTCGTGATAGCATAAGTTTATTAGACCAGCTCAGTGCAATTGATGACATTGACACACGTGATGTAGAAATTTTACTAGGTTTGCCCCCAGCGGAATTAATTGATAAATTATTCAATGCATTAGTTGATAATAACTTAACAACTATTATAGAAACAATCAATCAGGCCACAATCAGAGGAATAGATTCCAATAAAATATCAGTTGCTTTATCGGATAAAATCCGCATTTATAGCTATGACAATCAATCAAAAGAATTAGTCGAACTTGCTCAAAAGCTTTTGACGATTAATAGATCTGGTGAACCTATGCGATATTTAGAATTAATATTAATTGAGTATGTACTAGATTCAAATAATCCAATTATAGACGCTAAGAAACCTAAAATCCTTAAAAATATTGCGATCGAAAAACCAAAAACTAAACCACCATTGTCCCAAAAACCAGCTAAAGAACCTGAGAAAAATACGACCGAGAAACAAACACCCCAAAAACAAAAAAAATCATCAAATAACTCAACGCTAAAAACACCCTTAAATGAAGATACTTACAATAGATTACTCGATTTTTTAAAAAGTAAATACAATACTCTGTACGGCATAGCCCGCATGGCAAGCCCTAGTATTAAAGAAAATGTTTTGGTTTTAAAAGTCGCTTACCCCTTTCACCAGAAACGTCTAACCGAAGAAAAGAACGCCACTATAATTAGAAACATTTTAACAGAAATAAACGGTGAACCTGCAAATTTTAAAGTAGAAGTAGTGGCTAAAGACGTAGCAACCTCTAATAATACCAAAACCTATACTCCCTCTGATACACTAGATGAAGTTACTAAAATTTTTGGTGGTGGAGAAGTATTGGACAAATAAATGAATCCCGACTCTAATATACCCCCACAAAATCTCGATGCTGAAAGCAGTTTACTTGGAGCAATCTTAATTGACAGTGATGCTATTGTTAAAATTGCTGATATTATTTCTGCCGATGATTTTTATGATCAGAAAAATGGTTATATATATGATGCAATTAAACAATTGTATGAAAAACATAGCCCGATAGATGTTTTAACCGTAACCGATCAACTTCGTAGTAGCGGTAATCTCGATTTAATTGGTGGAGCCGCAAATTTAACCGAATTAACAAATTATGTTCCGACTGCTGCTCATGTTGAACAATATGCAAACTTGGTAAGTCAAAAAGCTCTTAGACGGCGCTTAATTAAAGCTAGCCAAGAAATCACCTCTCTGGGTTTTGATGAAGCAAAAAGCCTACAAGAATTAATTGAAAACGCTGAAAGCAAATTGTTTGAAGTGAGTCAAAAACATGTCAAACAAGACATAGTAAGTCTTGAGACAATCTTAAGTGAAAGTTTTGATAGGCTTGACGAATTACATAAAGATAAAGGCAAAATTCGGGGTGTGCCAACAGGTTTTAAAGATCTTGACGGTATTTTAGCTGGACTACAACGCTCAGATTTATTTATATTGGCTGCGCGGCCATCTATGGGTAAGACCGCCCTCGCCTTAAATTTAGCTCATAATGTTGCTACTAAAGCTGGCGAGCCAGTGCTCTTATTCAGCCTAGAGATGAGCAAAGAACAACTAGTTGACCGAATGCTAGCCATGGAGTCTGGTGTTGACGCCTGGGCTCTCAGAACCGGTAACTTAAGCGATCAAGACTTCGAACGGATTGGTCAAGCTATGGGTACACTGAGTGAAGCCCAAATCTACATTGATGACACACCAGGTATCACAGTAAGTGATCTAAGGACCAAAGCCAGGAGAGAAATGCACCAACATCCACTTGGACTGATTATTGTTGATTACTTACAGTTGATGAGTGGTGGTTCTAAATTTAGTAGTGACGGTAATCGTGTCCAAGAAATATCAGAAATTTCTCGAGGCCTCAAGGGTATTGCCCGTGAGCTGAATGTCCCTTTAATTGCCTTAAGTCAGCTTAGCCGTTCGGTTGAAAGTCGTAGCCCACAAATACCGCAATTATCTGATCTTCGTGAGTCTGGTTCAATCGAGCAAGACGCTGACGTTGTAGCATTTATTTATCGTGAAGATTATTACAATAAAGAATCGGAACGCCAAAACATTACAGACATCTTTATAAAAAAACATCGTAACGGACCAACTGGTGCAGTAGAACTCTACTTTGATAAAGAAAAACAACGGTTTAGGTCGCTAGATAGCAAACACACAACCCCTTTTGATTAGTGTTTTAATTAAACCATAAATGCTATAATAATTAACAGATGAAAAATATACTGAAGTGGTTTCAGAACAACTGGAAGGCGCTATTAATTGCATTTTTTAGTTTGATAATTATCTTAGGTGCTTGTTTTTACAACCTAGAAAGCATCACAAATTCAAAACTTAGCCCTTCCGAAGCATCAGCAATTGCAAGTTCATCTAGCGGTGAAAGAATTTGGAATAATCCATTATTTTTACCATTTAAAATAGCTGAATACTTTATTATTAAAGCTGGATTAACGTCGGTATATTTATTCAGAGCTATCCCTGCTTTATTTGGCGTGGTCTTGGTTTTTTGTTTTTACTTATTAGCAAGACTTTGGTTTTCTCCAAAAATCGCTTGGGTTGCTAGCATAATGCTACTCTCTAGTGGGTTATTTTTGAATTACACAAGATTGGCTGTACCAGATGTGTTATTTCCGCTCGGGCTATTAAGTTTACTATGGTCAGCTTGGTGGGTTTTTCAGAATAAAAGGACTAATCTACGGTTGGCACTGTCAGTTTTAATTGTAGCATCTAGCCTGTATATTCCTGGTTTAATTTGGTTTACAATTTTAGTTATTTTTATTCAACGTAAACATTTATCAGGCATATTTAAACGCACCTCGCCATATACATTGGTCGTAGCATCAATTGTAACTACCTTGCTACTGTCTCCATTAATCCGGGCCTTAATTTTACAACCACAGTTAGCACAATCCTGGCTTGCATTTCCAGAAAGCTTTTCTCCTCAACAGTTTATTCAGGATTTTATTTATGTGCCGGCTTCTTTAGTAGTGCGAGCCCAATTTAACCCTGTGTTTAACTTAGCCAGGTTGCCATATTTAGATATTCTAACTATATGTTTGGTAATCTTAGGTTCATATGCCTTTTTATTAAGGCTCGACCTTGTGCGAACCCGAGCATTAATCGGAGCTGTGATAATTTCTTGGTTCATAATTGCATTTGATAATTCAGCCCAGATCAATTTATTACTACCATTAATATATTTAACGGTCGCTGCTGGCATAATGTTTATGTTGCAACAATGGTATAGTGTTTTCCCTAAAAACCCTATCGCTAGAAATATCGGTCTAATACTACTGTTTAGTGTAATTTCTATTAGTCTTTATTATAATACAACTCGGTATTTTGTCGCTTGGGCCAATAATCCAGTTAGTCAACAAGCTTTTCAGATTAAACCAACCTCAAATCTGTTACAATAATAGGGTAAATAAGGAGTTAGTATGAGTCGTTTTGACCAAGCAAAAATGTTATTAAAAGTTAAAAAATTGCAAAAAGAATTGCAAAAACAGATTATAACTGTAGAGCAAGGTGATGGTGCAGTAAAAGTAGAGATTACCGGGGAACAAAAAATCAAAAAAATACATATTGACCCGGATTATGTAGACCTAGATGATATCGAACAGTTAGAACGTTGGGTTGAGGATGCTGTTAAAGACGCAATTGCACAAAGTCAAAAAATTGCCGCCGAAAAAATGCAACCGTTTATGGGTATGCTTGGCGACCTAGGTATGTAAGCGTTCGATGCGCGCACTGCCTCCAGCCCTTGAAAAAGTAATTGAAGCCTTGCGAGTTCTGCCAGGAGTTGGGCCTCGTAGTGCAGAGCGTTACGCTTATTTTTTACTCCGGAGCAACCCATCAAGCTCTAAGAAAATTGCCGATACAGTATCTAACCTCCACGATCAAATTGCATATTGCCATAAAACTTTTGCTTTAGTTGAAAAGGGACAAAACTTATCGCCACTATATACTGACCCATCTCGTGATAAAAAAGTAATAGCTGTAGTAGCCGAACCATTTGATATAATGGCACTCGAAAACACTGGAACTTATAAAGGCACTTACCATGTTCTTGGCGGTTTAATTTCGCCTATTGATGGTATCAGCCCAGATCAACTTACAATTCCCCAACTTGTTAAACGAGTCAAAGAAGATAAAGTCAAAGAAATTATTCTAGCAACAAATGCCAGTGTCGAGGGAGAGTCAACAGCACTATATATTCAGCAGCAATTAGTTAACACTGATGTACAATTAACTCGTCTAGCCCGTGGACTGCCAATTGGTGTAGACTTAGAGTATGCAGACCAAATAACACTATCGCGCGCACTAGAAGGAAGGCAAAGCCTATGAATAAACCCCTCGAAATTGCAAACTTATTACAAGACAAAAAACATATTCTAATAATTCAAGCTGATAATCCAGACGGAGATAGTGTTGCTAGTAGTTTAGCGCTAGAGCAAATTTTGCATGATCTTGGCAAAGAACCTACTATGTACTGCGCTGTTGATATACCTAAGCATTTGAGACACTTACCGGGTTGGGATAGAACCCTAAATGAAGTTCCGCACAATTTTGAGGCTTCAATTATTGTAGATTGTAGTTCACGTGGATTACTCGAAATCGCAGATAATAACGGTCAGTTAGCTTGGATTCTTGCAAAACCTATAATTATATTTGATCATCATGACGTTGAGGCCACAATAAACGCCACAATTAATCACAATGATTTAAAAGCAGTCGCCACAGGAGAAGTTATCTATAATTTAGTCAAAGAATTAGATTGGCCACTAGATGATATTGCCAAGAATATGATTGCTGTATCAATTTTATCTGATAGCTTAGGCCTAATGACAGACGCCACGACACCCCGTAGTATTAGAATCATTGCTGATTTAGTTGAGTCTGGTGTTAACTTACCAGAACTCGAAGAGGCTCGCCGACAAACAATGCGTAAAAGTGTCGAACTAGTCCGATACAAAGGTGAGTTACTGCAACGATTAGAGTACTTTAACGAAAACGCGATCGCTATAATAACTATTCCATGGAGTGAAATAGAGAAATATAGCTCGCAGTATAACCCTTCTATCTTAGTTTTAGATGATATGCGCTTAACAGAGGGTACTAAGATCGCCATTGCCTTTAAGACCTACAAAGATAATCGCACAACTGCCAAAATTAGATCTAATTTTGGCTACCCGATTGCTAAAGATTTAGCAGAACATTTTGGCGGTGGAGGACACCCTTATGCTAGTGGTTTTAAGGTTATCGGTAAACCTTTCGATGTCGTTAAATCAGAATGTATTGAGGTTACTACTAGATTACTTTTAGAAAATAAGCATTGATTAATTATGAAATTATATAATTCACTAACCAAAAAAATAGGTGAGATTAAACCTCTAGAAGGGGATACTATACGGATGTATAGCTGTGGGCCGACCGTTTACGATCACGCCCATATTGGTAATCTAAGTTCATTTATTCATGCCGATATACTCAAACGCACTTTAAAACTAGCGGGTTTTAATGTAAAACATGTCATGAATTTTACAGACGTTGACGATAAAACTATCAAACGTAGTCAAGAAAAATACCCAAATTTATCCCCTCTAGATGCTCTTCATAAACTGACTAGAGATTTTGAAGAAATCTTCAAACAAGATATGGTAGCAGTTGGCAATAGCGTAAAAGACATTGATTTTGTTAGGGCAACCGATTCAATTCCAGCTATGCAAGTTTTGATTAGTACTTTACTTGACCAGGGTTTTGCGTATATTGCCGATGATGGAGTGTATTTTTCTATTGAAGCATATAAAAAATCCGGTAAAACTTATGGCCAACTCCTAAAGTTAAGTTCCAAAAACACCTCTAAAGCACGTATAGCAAATGATGAGTATGACAAAGATTCAATCCATGACTTCGCCTTATGGAAGGTCTCCAAGCCTAACGAACCCAGCTGGGAGTTTCACCTTAACGGCAAAAAAATAGATGGGCGCCCAGGCTGGCACATAGAATGTTCTGCAATGAGTGCTAGCAAACTAGGACAACCTTTTGATATTCATACCGGTGGGGTAGATTTAATATTTCCTCATCACGAAAATGAAATCGCCCAAAGCACCGCCGGACGTGAAAATCCAGTTTATACTCAAATATTCTCTCATAGCGAACATTTATTAGTTGATGGCAAAAAAATGAGTAAATCACTTGGTAATTTCTGCACATTGCAAGATATTTTAGATAAAGATTTTGATCCGTTAGCTTTTAGGCTAATGATTTTACAATCGCATTATAGAAGTCAATCTAACTTTACATGGGATAATCTAAATTCTGCCCAAAATCGCCTTAAAAGTTGGCTTAAGATAACAGACAGGCAATGGCAATTAAATGAATCAGGCAAGCAAGACATGGAAGAGTTATCAATAATCACCCAAAATGATCTTGATTTGCCAAGCTTTCTAGCTAAGCTCAGTGAATATTTTGACGAAGTTGAAGCTAAAAATGAATCACCTAACAAAACTATATTAAAATTAATACGGCAAATTACTGGTATTAATCTAACAAGAAGTGATATAACAAATGATCAAAAACAGCTCATTAAAGATAGAGAACTTACAAGGAATAGCAAAGACTGGAATGAGTCTGATAGAATAAGAGGCAGCCTTCTTGAGCAGGGCATAGAACTTAATGATACTGATAACGGTACTATCTGGAACAAACTATAATGAAAACTATAAAAACAGATGAATATACAATTAAATCAGGTCATCTTAGTGTAAGTAATGGTCATAATATTTGGTACGAACAATGGGGTAACCCAAAAAGTAAAATACCAGTACTTAGCTTTCATGGAGGGCCAGGTAGTCAATATAAACCACATCATAAATACAATTTTGACCCTGAAATCCACCAAGTAATAAGTTTTGACCAACGTGGTTGCGGAAATAGCTTACCTTATGGCGAGCTAAAGTATAACAACACCCAAGAATTAATTAAAGATGCCAAACTAATACTTGAACATCTGAATATTGAAAAAGTATATCTTTTTGGCGGCTCTTGGGGCTCTACTATGGCACTTTTATTTAATATTGATTACCCGGATATTATCGAAGCCACAATAATTAGAGGAATTTTTACTGGTACAAAAGCTGAAATTAGTTACGTAGATAAAGGGTTATTTAAAAATTTCTACCCAGAAGTTTGGGAAAGATTCGTAAATTCAGTTCCAAAAAGTCATAAAAATAACCCAGCAAAATACCATTACAGACAATTAAATAAAACTGATAATAAATCTAATATCCGATCTTCGAAAGCTCTAGAAGAACTAGAATGGCCCTTGCTGGGCTTTGACTGGCTGGGCTTTAACGATATAAAAATCGATAAAGACCCTACCCAAAAACTATTAGAATATGATTTTGTTCCATACAAAATTTACGCACACTACATGCAAAATAATTGCTTTTTATCTGGCAACTATATAATAGAAAACTGTATAAAAATCAAAAATCCAGTGCATATCGTCCAAGGGAGATACGACATGGTTTGCCCACCGATTACAGCATATAATCTTCACAAAACATTACAAAATAGTGAGCTTTACATAACATTATCGAGTCACGGTAATGACCCAGAAACACGTTCTGTATTAAAAACACTAATTAAAACAACGATTAAATAACTGAAAATTTAACGAAAGTCAATCTTCTTTAACAGGATTTAATTTATGTCCATAATACTCTTTTATATAAATTCTTAAGCACCCCGCAACTGGAATCGCAATCAATGCACCCAAAAAACCCGCAACACTTACACCAATAATTGCCGCCACAAAAACCGTTAACGGCGTTAATTCATTGTATTTAGACTGAATATAAGGCTGTAGGGTGGCATTCTCTACTTGTTGATACACCAAGAAAAATATTGCCATGACTATCGCTAACGGCACCGAAGCAAACAAGCAAAATAGCACAACAATCACTGATGAAATTATATTACCAATTAATGGAATAAGCCCGAACAAGCCAACAATCGCAGCCATAGCAACCGGATTGATACTAACTTGCAGAATGGTGCTAGCAATTGCAAGTGCAAAAAATGCAAAGACAGCAGATATCATGGCAATCAATAATTGACCATTAACATAACCAGTCACCATCCCATACATCTCTTTAAGTACTCGTGATCGTTTTTCAAGTTTATTCTTAGCCTGCAAAGCTAAGAACCGCCTCTTCCACTGTGGGCCTTCCACAAGCATCATAAAAGTCATCACAAGTACTGATATAATTGCAACCAACCCGTTGCCAACAGTAGTCGCTACCGAATAAGCTCTGCCAGTGATATCATCTAGGTTATTTTTTACCTCAGAAATTGTCTGTGTGTATTGAGTTGTTAAATTATAGCGCTCAATGAAACGCACAATTGGCGTATCTTGATTTTGAATATCACTAACAGAAATTGGAATAGTATCAACAAAATCTATACTTTGACGAACAAGTGGTGGAACAACAATCACAATAAATCCAATTAATACAGCAATCACTGCGATATAAGCCACCGCTGTGGCTCTTACTCTACTTTTATCAGGCAAAATATTGCTGATCCAACTGACTACAGGATTTAAGGCTAGTGCCAAAAATCCCGAAATCAATATCAGCTGCAAGGCTGTTGTGATGCGCGATATAAAACCAACAATCAATAAAGCGACTAGTACAAATATTAAAATTCTAATAACTGTTTTATTGGTAAATGTTACAGTGATAGTTTGCTTTTGTTCTTTATCAGCCATTTTTAAGTTCTCTTGCTTGTTTGTATGTTTCTAGTATAGCACTACCCACAATATCTATGTCATATTGTTTAACAATTTTTTGTTGTTTTAGCTTAATTTGTTGTAATGCTTTATCGTTTCTTATTAAGCTTGCCAATTTATTTGCTAGCTCATCAATATCGTTAGGTTTAAACATAACCTCTGGCAATTCACCTAAAACTGTAGAATAACCCGGGTTGCTTCCAGCCAAGACAACCGCTCCCCCCGCCATAGCCTCAAGCAAAACTATACCAAAGCTTTCTCCGCCAGTAGCAGGGTAAATTGCTAGTTTTGTTGATTGTAAAATTTTCTTTTTTTCAGATTCTGTAACATAACCCTTAAAATCACAAATTTCTGAAAGTTTATGATCTTGAACATATTGCTCTAAATTTGTACGTTCAGGTCCATCGCCCACAATTAACACTTTTAGCTTAGAAATGTTTTGATTTTGTCTTAACTTGTTTAATGCTTTTAATAAATTAATACAACCCTTACGCTCAACAAGCCGACCAACGAATACTATATCAAATTCGGGTTTTGAATCTATTGAAGGCTTCCATAATTTAAGATCGATGGCGTTTGGTACAATAACACTAGATATATTTTGAGTATCGCTTGCAAACTTTTGAGCTACTTTTGATACACTGATAATTTTATCAAAACGTTTTAAATTATTTTGTTGAGCCCATCCTAAAATACGCGTACCAAAAATTACACTTTTCCCGTGCGGAGCTACGTGAAAAGTACCTACTATAGCAGTATTTATCGGTGCGTATCTAATCACCTTACCTGCTAAAAACGGACTAAATGGCATCTGAACATGCAATACATCAAAATTTTCTTTGAATAGTAAGTTTTCAATTTTTTTACCAGAAGTAGGTAAAGGGACAGAGAGCCGATTTTTATTAAACGATACTTTAACATTGCGGGCTGAACTATGGATATTTGTAATATCAGTTCTAGATGTATAACCAGTAATATAATGCACCTCGTGCCCATTTTTAGATAGCCAGCTGCCAACTAGTAATACGTACTGTTGGACGCCATCTGAAGTGTCAAGAGTGTCGTCTAAAACTAGACCAATTTTCACTTTAAATGTGCCTTTTTAGACTGTTTGTATACATTTAGATACAACTCGGCGATTCTTTCATAATTAAACTGTGTGACATACTCACTTGACCATGATGTCCATAATTTTCTTAGTTCGGAATCCACCATTAGTAGTTGCAATTTTCGTGCAAACTCTTCTATATCTTTTACATTCGTAATCGAAATCGCACCAGTGTCCTTCATGACTCCTGTATAGCCTGGGTTATTACCAGCCACAGTTACTGCCCCGGCAGCCATTGCTTCAAGTAAAACAATACCAAAGCTTTCACCGTATATAGCCGGTGAACAATAAATACTCGCAGTAGCAAGTAACTGTATCTTCTTTGCTTCATCAACAAAACCCAAAAATTCAACATTATCAATATCGTTTAGTTCAACATAATTTTCTAATTTGTTCCTATCTGGTCCGTCACCGGCAATAACCAATTTTGCTTCTGGGTGAACGGTCTGGAGTTGTCGAAAAGCTTTTAACAAGTACAGGACGCCTTTTCGTTTTTCTAATCTACCAATATACAAAATAGTGTGCTTTTCTCGTGGTTCTGATATATTGTGCTGGAATTTTTCAATATCAATTCCATTGGGTACAATTGTTATTTCTTTTTTAGTCAGGCTTTTAACATACTCTGCGGCAGCATCAGATACAGCTGTAAATGCATCTATATATTTTAAAATAGACTTTGTATAGGGTGTAATTACCTTTTCAATGGTTTTACTCATCATTGTATCGGGCAATTTAGCATGAAAAGTTGCTACATTAACTGTGTTTGACCGAGTTAAAATTTGACGCCCAACAATCGGTACCCAAGGTTCATGGAAATGTAAAACATCAAACCGATACTCATGCAAAAGAGAATCAATTGCGTTATTGTCAAAGGTTACAGAAATTTGCGCGGTAGTTGCCTGAAACGGTGCGTTAAAATCACGGGATTGGCCGACCAACAAAATTCCATCAATATTTTCAGTTTCAACTCCCTTAGGGCGAGGTGTTATTATATACGCTTCGTGACCTTTTTTCTGGTATTCATTTTTAAGCGCAAGAACACACTCCTGGACACCGCCATTCTTGAATATATTATACGGACAAACTAGCCCAATCCTCATAGTTAACTATAGTATATCAAAATAGTTATGATTTTGATAGTAACTTGCGTAATGCTGGTGGAATAAAAGGCGCTGCCTCTTTAGCGGTGGCTACGACAGTTGGGGCGTGTGTTTTTTGTTTGGCGTTTATAACATACACATGGGAATAAATAACGCCTAAATGTTGCTCAACTCGGTGATTGTCAAAATACCTATCAACATCAACCGCCACATGGTGAACTGGGATCGCCACTTGAACATCACAAGTATCAGCTCTAAGCATGGTTATTGTTGTATCCATGTAAGTCCGGATATCGTTTATTTGCCATAATCCAATTTCAAAATTAATACGATTGTTTTGCTCTTCAACATCAGCATCTTTCAATTTGCTATGATTACTGGCGACCAAAGAATAGCAAGCCCGAATAACTGGGCCACGCAAGATAAAAGTTTTCATAAAAAGCGCAGGATACTTATTTGAAAATACAGATGCTGTGATTCGCAGAGGCCAACGAATTCGTTTTGGCAAAATAAAATCTTCACGGTGAGCAAAGCCAACAACACTAACCAAAATATCAACTCGTTTGGCAATATCAGGGTATTTTTGTAGCATTCTGGTCACTATCAAAAAACCCAGTGACATACCAAGAATTGTGATCCGACGGCGTTTATACCTTAGTTTAATAAAGGCCGCTAAATAATCAGCTAAATTATCAAGGGTTGGCTTTTCATTTAATTTATAAAAGCTTTCCATCCCACCAAAACCTGGTAGGTCGGGCAGAGTCACGTTTCCGTATTTTGTAAGCTCCTCAACAAATCCAATCATACGCTCAATACTCGCGTGATGCCCATATACGAGCAGTATTTCTCTGTTCTTTTTAGATTTTGACGGCGCCCTAAGCATCCGACCATGCAAATTATTTATATTAAGCGGTACAATAGCTTTTTCGTATTTAATTTTTTGCTTCAGGCTCATATTACTCCGACTTTACGTTAAAGTTTGGGTACGGTCAAGAAATTACAATGTTACAATATTACGAGTGAAGAAATATATAATCATAACTGTAATCGTTATTATAACTTTAGCTGGAACATTCTTATATCTTCAAAATAAAAAAACCCAATCAATAAAACCAAGCAACAACGCTATTGCTAACACCGAACAACGACCAAAAAACTCATTAGACAAAAACCAACATTCACTGACTGAACCGTCAAGTTTGTGGGTAATAGTTAATAAGAAAAATGCCATACCTCTAACTTACGCACCAGATTTAGTTGTGCCAAACATAAAATTACGTCTGAACCAGATAGAGGAACAAATGCAAATAAGCAGATCCGCTGAACCCGCTTTTATTGAAATGTTTCAAAACGCTAAAAATGATGGAATTACATTAGTGTTTGGTAGTGGTTATCGGTCTAGTATCTTACAAAATCAATTTTATGATTCTTACAAGGCGCGCGATGGCCAAGATGCTGCTGATACTTATAGTGCCCGCCCCGGGCATAGCGAACACCAAACTGGCTTATCGGCAGATATCACCAGCCCGGGTGGGCAATGCCATCTTGAAATTTGCTGGGAAGACACACCAGAAGGCAAGTGGATCAAAAACAACGCTTATAAATACGGTTTTATTTTACGATATCCAAAAGATAAACAAACAATTACTGGCTACCAATACGAACCCTGGCATGTTCGTTTTGTTGGCAAAGAACTCTCAGAAGAAATACACAAAACAGGCCAAACATTAGAAGAATTCTTTAACCTACCAAATGCGCCCAATTATGATTGAATAAACTGATCTTTGGTTATCAATTTAATCTCTGTTAATTTATTAAGGGTTTGCTCTATGCGCGCTTTTTGTTCATCAAAAGTCGTATCATTTTGTGATTTTTCTAGTGCTTCTTGACCATCTTCAAACGTATACATATTAAAGTTATGCCTTGTTAGTAATTCACCTGAGGCTTTTTGTTCTGGGGTCCACTCATAATGCATATACACAGGTAGATATTCTGAAGTTTCAATTTTTTTAGTAACAGAATTGATATCCATCACGGCGATACCGTTAAATAGTGATGGTGGGTCCAGCTGGGCGTTTAAAAAATTCCCCAAACTATACCAAACTATAGCCTGCCGTCTATCATCTAGGGTAATTTTTTCGGCTGGTTGCAAAACATGTGGACCATGACCAAGTATCACATCAGCTCCATAATTTGCTAGTTTTGGTGCTAAAGCTTTTTGCTGGGCGTTAACATTTGGTGAATATTCTGTTCCCCAGCGTAGTGAAGCAATTACTATATCGGCTTTTGTCCTAGCTTCAGCTAACTGTTTGCTGGCGAGTTCATCGCTATACATTGTCACGCTGTAACCATTTGGGGATGGCTCGTTGGAATATGTTGTATATGAGACAAAAGCAAATTTAATATCTTTAATCTCAAAATATCGGACTTTTTGCTTTTCGGCTTCAGAAGTGTTAGCACCAGCCACTGCTTGAACGCCAGGCAAGCCATTCCAGGCTTCAACCGATGCCGTTATAACTTCTTGGCTAAAATCATTTACGTGATTACTGCCAGTGTTTACAACATTACAACCAAGCTCAGCCATATCGCGCGAAAATTCTGTTGGCGAATTAAACTTTGGGTAACCCGAAATGCCAAACTCCGTACCACCGCCCAACACTGCTTGGTTACAAAACCTAACATCACTATTATCAAACAGCTTTTTCATATCACCGTACATTGGTGAATATTCGTATGTACCGTTTTCTTGCTTAGCCTCTTTGTTAATGGCATCATGCGGTATCATATCGCCAGTTGCAATAAATCTAACTCTTTTTTCAGTTTCTTCTTGTTTGGTAGATATAGCTTGACCGGACTGCGTGTTGGGTGAACTTTTAATAAAAAACTTATACGTACCGATAGCAAAGACTGTAACTACAATAAATATGCCGAAAACTAACATTGACTTTTTCAGTGGAAACTTCTTCTTAGTTTTTGTTGGTTTTAAATTATTCATTAAATCTACTTACCATTCATGTATTACTTAGTCTTTTAGTAATGTAGGTACTCCAACCCAAACATACTCCCAAGGTTCTGGTTCAGGGCCTTGATTATTCGCTCCATCCGGATAGCTCGGTATCCAACCATGCTTTTTGGCATTTAGATAATTATTTTCACTTAGCCATTTAAAGCAAGTTGTTGTTTCAAAAGTTTGGGCGCCATTGGCGCAAACAAAATCTACCGTATAACCAGTGTGATGTCTTGAATAACCCGGTATTGCCGCTTGGCTTAAAACCGATACAACTTGATTGTCGGCTTGACCATTAGCAATTTGGGCATCGCTAGAGCCGGTTGCGTACAATCTACTTAGGAACAATTTGCGTTGCATTTCTATAGATCTATAGCCTGAGTTAAGCTTGATAGGTATACCCTCTGCGTCAGCAGACTTTTTAAGTTCTTGCCAAGCATTGTACGCTAATGGTTGTAATAAGTCGTCACCAACGAGCCCAGGTGTATTAGTTTTATCTATTGGAGCTACTGGTACACTATGTATAGCGTAGCCTCTGCTTGTTGCAATTGTCCGAATGCGGTCATCGGCAGATTCGTCACCTGTTATAGAAGGGGGTTGAGAAAATCCTTGAGTATTAGGGTAGGCAACAGAATCAAATAATTTTTGGAACTCTTCACCAGCAAAATGCTTAAAATCTTCTGGTCCAGGGTTAGCAATTTGTTTTTGATTACGTTGTTCAGCTAAAACTTCAGACGATTGTGTTTGTTCGTTTATCTCATTTTTTTTATTAAATGATAAAGATCCATATATTCCTGCTGTGGCAACAATTAACAATGTAAAAATGCCGACAAACAATGGTTTTTTAGATTTTGACTTACTTCTACGCACCGAACGATGAGGCTGAATAACACGCATACGGTTAATTATACCTCATCACCGTTGTTTTGTATCTACTTTTGAGGTACAATGACTATTGTAAAATATTTTAAATGGGATGTGGCCAAGCGGTAAGGCACCAGGTTTTGGTCCTGGCATTCGGGGGTTCGAATCCCTCCATCCCA
>CAZSVQ010000018.1:0-4846 GCA_964610345.1 uncultured Candidatus Saccharibacteria bacterium
ATACAAAAAACGTAAAATTGAAGAACGTCACAGACACCGTTACGAATGCAACAATGACTACCGTGACGAATACGAATCATGGGGTATAAAAGCAGTCGGCACATCTCCAGACAAGCATTTAGTAGAAGTTATCGAGGCAATTGATCATCCATATTTTGTGGCAAGTCAATTCCACCCAGAATTTACATCACGCCCAAATAAGCCGCAACCTTTATTTTATGGCTTTATCAATAGTTGTAAAAAGAGATAATAATTGTCAGATAAAGCAAAGTAATGTAGCATAAACAGTATGGACTTAGCAAACAATAACGCAAAGAAGATTTTATTAGTAGAAGATGACGATAGTTTGGCCAATGTTTACTTGGCACGGCTTGAGGTTGAAGGTTTTATAGTAAAACGTGTCCCTAATGGCGAGGACGCATTGGCTTCAGCCATTGAATTTAAACCAGACCTTGTCCTACTTGACGTTATGATGCCAAAAGTTAGTGGTTTTGACGTTTTGGACATCTTACGTAATACCCCAGAAACAGCCAATCTTAAAATCGTTATGCTTACAGCATTAAGTCAGGATAACGATAAATCACGAGCCGATCAACTCGGGGCAGATGACTACCTTGTAAAATCACAGGTAGTAATTGCCGATGTTGTCGAGCGAATAAAACATCATCTTGGTATCCACGACTAGTTTAATAGGTTAAATTTAAGCAACTTACAAAATTGGATATATACTTAGTAAGTATATAAATATGATAATATTAGTATGTTAATATAAAACAAAAATGACAGAACTACAACTACAAAAGGCTCCACAAGATGAAAATGCAGCAACTATTGAAAACCAAGCATATCTTGGTATGGATCTAGTTTTAACTGGTTTAGAAGACAGGGGAATTGCAATTGAAAATCGTGAATCAACCATCGAAACATTAGAAACGATTAACAAAGAATTCGCTCTAAATGATGAAGTATTTTCAGATTTTAAACGAACAGTAGTATTAGTGGCGGCCGCAAACCACCTTGCAAATTTAGAAGATGAAAATAGTCGTGCCAAAGAAATGGAATACGTAGCAGACATTGTCATGGGCATTGCAGGTAAATATACACAATTTGATGGCCAATTAGATTACTTACCGGATAAGTATGTGCCATCTGATGAACAACAAAAAAATATATTAGAAAAATATACACAACCAGAACTAACTCAACAAATGGACGAGTATATTCGTGGTCCAAAATTTGATAACCTTAGAGCTAGATTGGGTAAGTCAGAAGCAGAGGAGCCATTTGAAGTTAGAGTATTAAGTATTGACGCAGGAAATATACATGGATTAATTCCAAGTGTTGATTATGATGATGAAAGTATTTCATATGAAGAACATAAAAAAGAAATGGATTTTCGTCATAATTATTCTGCTAATCTAGAGTTGCGTACGAAACAATTTGCCGAAGCATATGGACGTGATGATGTTTTTGCTCCAGCTTGGATTTCAACATTTAATGACGGCACGCGCTACCTCTGTCTTGCAAGTCCACTCGTTGAAAAAGTTTTATACGACAAAGAAGAAAGAAAAGATTATTATAGTGAAGATTATTGGATAGATGATTTAGCAGTTGTAGAGCATGAGTACACTCATACACAACAGATGCTTACCGAAGGTAAAATTAACCTAGGTATATCTTTAGAAGAACTTAGAGCAGAACATTTTTCTGGAAATCATCACGGTTATACGGACATAAAAAAATTCTTTCATGGTATATCTATGTTGACAGGGTATCATCCTTCAGACAGCTTTGAGATAGAAGGAAAGCCGTATGATCAGGATGAATTTTTAACGGAAATTGCCAAAAATATTGGGCTCGATGGTTTATTGGATTGCATGACAGCAATCCCAACTAATTACGCTGAAGATGAAGACGCTAATAAATTTATAAAAGCAATCGTCGCGCACAATGGCGGGAGTTTAGGTAGTCAGTTTGGTAAGATTTACAAAAAAATTATACAAAAGGATACAAAAGAAGTTGTAGATGCGCGAATTGATGATTTCGTCGACAAAATTTATGAAAAAACGAAGAACTCTAAATATGTAACTGTAGAGTCGTGGTTTGCGTATGCTGGTATAGGTACACTTCGCGATATCGGGATTGAAAATTTTCGAAGACGATATCCAGAAAAAAGTGACGAGGTTGATTACTCAGATTAAAAATTACTCTACGGTAACTTCTGTTCGTCTAGCGGTTTTGCCGGTGAAAAGGCGAAACTTACGTGAAGAATATTTAACTACACCGTCTTTAGAGGCATGAATTGTGAAATTACGGCTCATAAAAGTACCATTTCCTGGGCGCTTGGTTGCGCCAACTTGCCTTACAATAACTTGTCCAGTCTTTACCTTTTCGCCACCAAATAGTTTGACACCAAGCCTTTGGCCAGGGCTGTCATGAACGTTTTTACTACTACCACCTGCTTTTACTTTACTCATCTTAATTCCTTATTAGTACTACAAGTTCGCGTCCAACGATTTGACCTTCTCGGTGATAAACCAAATCTTTTATATTAGAGTGAACAAAACTTATACGAGTATAGCCCATATCTGTTAATTGGTCAAGTACTGGCAGGCGTTTTACGCCACTTTTTGTAAACCAGGCCGGTACAGCGATACACATTCTGGTTCTTGACTTGGCTTGACTAGCGATATTTTTTAAAAATTTACGGTGAATAGTGTTTGCATCTTGGATTACTTCACGAAGTTTATCAGGGTTTGGTTCGGTAGAGAAAGGGCGGCCAAGGAAGGTTTCGCAGGCAACAGCATCAAAGTTTTGCCAAGTAAAATTAGTTGCATCACCAACCGCTAGCTCATGACTTGCCGGGCCAATTAACCAAGTAAGGTTTTTTAATGAGTATTCAATCATCCTCGGCTCAAGATCTGTTCCATACGCACAACAACCCATTAATAATGCTTCTTGTAAAATAACACCTGTGCCACAAAAGGGGTCAAGTAATTTATCGCCAGATTTGACTTGCGCCATATTCAATATAATCTGAGCAAGTTTTGGTGGCAACATGCCAACCCGAGCATCACGAGCCGGACGCTGCTGATCACGGACAGCATAGGCATCAATGTCTTGTACATTTGTTGTTTGAGCAATTATGGTTTTTTTGCCGTTGGTTGCAACAACTAATTCTAAGCCTAGCTTATCTGTCAATTTGTTGTTTAAAACCTGGGCAGAATTAAGCTCCATCTCTTTATTTGGTACAACTCTCATTGAGCGATTGAATTTTTTACAAACTTTTTTAACTTCAAGCCCGGTGGCGTTGACGGCATTAGGGCTAACTCTTAAGCCATAAACGCTAATGCCAAACTTTATTTTGCCGGGCATAATCTCACTAATGTAGTTGGGTATTTTATCAGAAATAAATTTTGAAATTTCACGCCAATTTTGGCTTTCAATTTCAGTTAATACTTTGCAAAGTTTCATGCTTCCGCCAAGCCTTTTAAAGTCTATCTGGGTAGGGGGTAGTTTTAGTTGCGCTGATTCTTTCCCGAAGGGTTTAATATTTTCTGCGCCAAACAAGCTCTCAAGCTCTGCTAGTGACAAAGCTGGTTGGCGACCTAAAATAACTAAACTATCAAACATAATAGTAATAGTATACCTGGTATAATACGTTTATCTATGGCTGAAGAAAAAAAGCAGAAGCGCTGGAAGGTTATTTTAAACACCGTAACACTCGGGGCTCTTGTTTTGTTGGTATATTTGGTCAGGCACGATGTCATAGAAACAATGGCACAGTTAGATGATATTCAGTGGTGGATTTTATTGTTAATGATACCGGCTCAAGGATTGAATTTTTACTCTTATGCATTAATGTACGATGATTTATTGAGGTTTTTAGGGGCAAAAATTAAAACCAGCAAAATATTTAGGATAACTTTAGAGCTTAATTTTGTGAATCATGTTTTCCCTAGTGGGGGAGTATCTGGTTTTTCATATTTTAGTTTAAGGTTACGCCCATTAGGTGTGAAAACTGCTACCTCAACACTGATACAGTTAATGAGATTTGTACTGGTATTTGTGTCATTTCAGGCTGTTCTTGCTTTTGGAGTCTTGGCTTTAGCTTTTTCTGGCGCAGTAAATAACTTTGTTTTGCTTATTGCTGGCTCAATTTCAACTTTGCTTATTGCTGGCACGGCTTTGTTGGCGTATGTCATCGGTAGTAAGCAAAGAATAAACATGTTCTTTACGGCTTTGACTCGTTTCGTTAATAAAATCGTCGGTTTCTTTAGGCGTAAAAACCAAGAAACAATCAACATCGCAAAAGCTCAAAAAGCCTTTGGTGAATTGCACGAGAATTATCTTTTGATCAGAAAAGATTTTAGCGTACTCAGAAAACCGTTAATGCATTCGTTCCTCGCCAACTTAACTGAAATTGTCACGTTATATTTAGTTTTTGTAGCTTTTGGTTTTTGGGTAAACCCAGGTGCAGTAATATTAGCCTATGCAGTTGCCAACTTTGCTGGAATGATATCAGTTTTACCTGGTGGTGTAGGAGTGTATGAAGCACTGATGACTGCTGTCTTAACAACTGCAGGGGTGCCAGCCGGCATTAGTTTTCCAGTTGTGATAATGTACCGAGTCTTAACAATGGCTGTACAGTTGCCACCAGGATATGTTTTGTACCATAAAGCCGTTCAAGACAACGACATTAAACTATGAGTAGCGAAATAATATACACAGTTACAGATTTTGTAGCGGTGTGTAACCAGATTTTAGATATTTCTTTGGGCTCCGTGCAGATAACTGGTGAACTAGCAAGCTTTAAAATTAGCAAGAATAGATGGGTGTTTTTTGA
>CAZSVQ010000018.1:4856-15955 GCA_964610345.1 uncultured Candidatus Saccharibacteria bacterium
ATATCCTTAGTTCGTCGGTAGAAGGTGAAGATGATATTGTAAATGGGTGTTTTTTGATTTAAAAGATGACTTTTCGAATTTGCGTTTTTTTGGTACGGTTTATCAATTGCCTGGGCCATTAGAAGACGGTATGTTGCTGACTGTTCGTGGGGTGCCACAATTGCACCCGAAATTTGGCTTTAGTGTTACTGTGCAAAGTATCTTGCTAGCTGGTGAGGGTACAATCAAAAAAGCTTCGCAACTACTTGAACAACAACTTTTAAAAGAGGGCTTATTCGAACAATCGCGTAAGCGAAGTTTACCTTATCCACCTGCGGCAATTGGTATAATAAGTTCTTCTGAATCTGCTGGATATGCTGATTTTATAAAAATTGCAAATGAACGATGGGGTGGACTTGAAATTAATTTGATAGATGTCCAGGTGCAGGGCGAGTATGCTCCAAGCCAGATAACGCAAGCGATCCAATACTTCAACCAACACGATACAGGGGTTGAAGTATTGGTGATAATTCGTGGTGGCGGTAGTGCAGATGATTTACAAGCTTTTAATCGAGAGGATGTAGTAAGGGCAGTAGTTGGCAGTAGAGTACCGACTTTAGTTGCCATAGGCCATGAAACAGATTTGACTTTAGCTGAAAGAGCTGCCGATTTACGTGCAAGTACCCCAAGTAATTCCGCCCAGTTGTTATTGCCGGATAAAAAAACACAACTACAGCAACTCAGAAAAACCCCCGAGCATTTACATTCATTGGTTGAGCAAAAAATCAAATTGCAAAAAACGTATTTAGAAAATTTAAAACTTCATTTAAGTAAAGATATTCTAAAAATCAAAGAAAAGTCAGAACAAGATTTAAATTTCATAAAAAATAGTCTTAATTTATTAAATCCAAAATTAATATTAAAACGGGGCTACGTAATTGTTAGACAAAAAGGTCAGTTGGTTCAACGAACATCACAATTTTCGGCCAGCAAAACTGCTGAGCTTCAATTTTATGATGGCAAAGTTTATGTAAAATCAAAAGAACCGAGGTAAACTATAATAATGGCAACATACCAAGAAATGACAATTCAATTAGACACTCTTGTGGCGGAGCTTCAAAACAGTAACCTTGATATAGACGAAGCGCTCAAAAAATATGAAGAGGCAAATAAATTAATTTCAAAAATGGAAGTTTATCTGAAAACTGCTGAAAATAAAATTAAAAAAATTAAAAGCGCGATTTCTGATAATTAATATGGAACTTGCGTGGAATATTTCTTTAGTTCTGTGTGCATTATTATTTTTTGCATTTACTTTTGTTGTTGCTTTTGGTGCGCCATTTTTACCAACACTAAAAGACCGAGTACCAGAAGCACTTGAGCTTACTAATTTAAAACCAGGGCAGACTATTTTAGAATTGGGTAGTGGCGATGGTAGGGTACTTATCGCAGCAGCTCGTAAGGGTATCAATTCAGTAGGGTACGAGCTAAATCCGTTACTAGTAGTTTATTCAAAATTACGCGCAATTAAATATAGAAAATATGTGAAGATTATATGGGGTAATTATTGGGTTAAGCAGTGGCCAAAAGCCGATGCTATATTTGTATTTTTATTACAACCATATATGCAAAAGCTGGATACAAAAATTATCCAAAATTATCCCGAAGGTATTAAATTAGTTAGTTTTGCATTTACGATTCCAGATAAAAAACCAAAAAAAGAAATCAAAGGTTTATACCTATATTTTTATCCTAAACAATTGAAAAAAAAGGTCAGTTAAGTTAACATAAGCAATATGATTACGAAAAACCGTGTTATGCAAGATGAGCGGGGCACGATTAATGCTTTGTTAATACCGTTAATTTTAGTAACTATTTTATTTTTAGGTGTTTGTGTTTTTGCATTTTGGGCTTTTAGTGGGCGCCAAGAATATAAAAATGAAACTGATAAAATAGTTGAATTACAGGTAAGTATAGCCAAAAAAGAAACAGCAACCGAAAAAGATAACGAATTTACTGAAAAAGAAAAACAACCACTAAAAAGTTATTTAGGGCCTTCGTCGTTCGGGGGGTTAGTAATTAAATATCCTAAAACATGGAGTGGCTATGTTGATGATGGTGGCAAAAGTGGGTCACCAGTTGATGGATATTTTCATCCAACCACAGTACCCGGCATACAGGGAGATGCTTCTTATGCATTAAGAGCGCAAATATTAGACAAATCATTTTCAGATGAAGTTAAAACTTTTGACTCACGTGTTAAAAACGGCAAAGCACGAGCGTCAACTTATAGTAATAAAAATATACCTGGTGTAGTTGGGGTGAAGATTGAAGGTGAGATCGATAGCAATAAACAAGGCATAGTAATTTTGATGCCATTACGTGATAAAACGGTTAAAATTTATACAGAGTCAGATCAGTTTTATAACGACTTTAATAATCATATACTGCCAAACTTTTCGTTTACACCATAAGCCAAAAAACTGTTATTATTGATATATAACGAGGGTTTTGCTTATGCTAAGTGGTGGACAGGATAATTTAGATTTTGAGGGTCCAACTATATTGCGTAGTGTAGCAGAAGACCTAAAAACACCATTGTTTAGAATATTGACACAACTTGAAAGTAACCGACTAACTGGAAAATTCGATACCTCAGGGGCTGAAGTGGTGGCAGATGCTGCGTTGAGGCTAATCGATAGTTATATTTTAAGTATTCAATCCTATAATGACCAACAATATTTACCACTCGAACCAGTTGCCGCTCAAGCAATAATTTACGACTGCGATATGCATCTTAAAAAAATAGCCCAATTACATGGTGTAACAACAAATTTAAATTTTCAACGTGGGATAGGCTTGGTAATGGCTAATTCGAGAGCTTTTACGGCGATTATTACAAGTTTAGCTTATGGTTTTTTGTATAATGCTGAATCAACGAGCCAACAATCTATGGAGTTTACGCTTAATAAATCAACAAGCGGTATAAGGGTTGGCCTTTTTAGTAATGATTTCGATTTTTCATCATCAAGTTTACAAAAATTAAGAAAGTTAAGTGGTAGAACTAGGCAATTGTCGCCAGATTTTGCTCATGGTAGTAGCTCCGGGTTTTTAATAGCTGATAAATTATGTAGCAAAATGAACGTTGAACTTAAAGCTACAAGTTTCAATAAAAAGTATGGATTAAGTTTTAATTTAGTGCCTAGTAAGCAACTAACCTTAATATGAAAACTGATAATAAAAACACAGATATTTTATTAATCGAACCAGACGCTATGTTAGCAAATTCATTTTATGAATTTTTAAATGTTGTAGGCTATTCAGTGCAAATAGAACATTCTGCGCAGGACGCGATAGTAGCGTTAAACGAATTTAAGCCAAAGCTAATTATCTTAGAACTACAACTGAAATCTCATAACGGTATAGAATTTTTACATGAAATACGCTCCCATACAGATTTGCAAAAAATACCGGTTTTGTTAGTAACCTTTGTTCCTGAATCGGCAATTTTTATATCCGAAAAACAGAAAAAATTACACAATATCTGCGGTTACTTATATAAACCACAAACTTCACTTAAAAATATTGTAAGTGAAGTATCTGAGTTGATTGCCAAATGAACCGCATGGTTACAACTGGTATAGTTTTGTCGCGCATTAACTATAAAGAAGCAGATAGGATTATCACCGTAATTACTCCAGAATTCGGAAAATTAAAATTAATGGCCCGCGGGGTTCGAAAAATTAAAAGCAAATTAGCTGGTGGAATAGAATTATTTAGTGTGAGTTCTTTAACTTTCGTAAGGGGAAGGGGTGAAATCGATACTTTGGTATCAGCTCAACTGCAGTCACATTATGGGAACATAGTCAGTGAATATTCGCGAACAATGGTAGGCTATGATTGTATAAAAATTATCAATAAAACTACCCATGATGATTGTGACGAAGATTATTACCAACTACTTTTACATTTATTAATATCATTGAATGATTTAAGTATAAACTTTGTGTTAACAAAATGTTGGTTTATGGTTTGTTTATTAAATTTACTTGGCCATACTCCAAATATGCAGACAGATACGTCCGGAAACAAACTAAAAGTAAATGAAGATTATAATTTTGACAGTCAAGAGATGACTTTTTATCTTCAAACAGGAGGAAGATTTGATGCCAGGCACATCAAAACTCTAAGGTTAATGTTAAAAAACGACCCCTTAAAGCTTCAAGTTATAGACGGTTTAGAGTATACTTTGCCATCTTTAGACATGTTATTAACGGATTCATTAAAGCAATATCAAATCCATTAGCAGAGTGTTAAAATTACAAAATATAATATTATGAACAAATTTAGAAAACTAAGTATTGTATCTGCATTTTTTGCCCCAGCTTTATTTTGTGCAAGTTCTGAAGTTGGGGCTGAACAATTACACGCAAACAGTCACGAAGCTACAACGGCAACTACTGAATACTATTCAAATGCTTCTGCCGGTACTTATCAGCCAAATGTTGAAAATGTACCACAATTTAAAAATAGCGATGTTGAAGAGTCTTATTCAGGCGACTCTGATAAAAGCTTATTGCTACTTTGTGGGGTAGGTGCAGTTGCATTTTCGGGTACAGTGTTTGCCTGTATATACCTAAATGATAGGCGTAGAGGCGTAGAAAGTGTAAGGATGATTCAAGATTATCAAATACAGCAACATACAAATATAGCCGAATATTTCCCAAGAGGCCCTGAAGATGATCCAACATTTTGGCCGCCCAAATCAGCAAGCGAATCATAGTCTGGTATAATACGGTTAATATGAGTAAAAAAGTAAACATGGAAGATATTATTAGTCTATGTAAACGGCGTGGTTTTGTGTTCCAGGCTAGTGAGATTTACGGTGGATTAGCTGGCTTTTGGGATTATGGTCCACTCGGTGTTGAGCTTATTAATAAAATAAAATCTGCTTGGTGGAAAGCAGTTGTTACTGATAGCGATAATATATTTGGCGTTGATGGTGCAATTATACAAAATCCAAAACTTTGGGAAGCAAGTGGACATATTGCTGGTTTCACCGACCCTTTAGTAGACTGTAAGAATTGTGGTGCTAGGCATAGAGCTGACCATTTAGCAGGAATTGATTCTACAAATTTAATAGAATTAAAGAATTTACTGAAAAATAAAGTATGTCCCACTTGTGGCAAAAAAACTCTAACAGAACCACGTTTCTATAATATGATGATGAAAACCTGGGTGGGGCCAATAGAGGATGACTCTAGTGTAGCTTATTTACGGCCAGAAACAGCCGGTTCTATTTTTACAAATTATGAAAATGTTCGTGAAACTATGCGTACTAAGTTACCATTTGGAGTCGCTCAGATTGGTAAGGCTTTTAGAAACGAGATAAGCCCGAGGGATTTTATCTTCCGTGTTCGAGAATTAGAACAAATGGAAATGCAATATTTTATTCGTCCTGAAAATCAAAAAAGTTGTTATGAAGATTGGCGAAGTTTTGCATGGCAATTTTTAATTGATAATTTAGGAATAAAAATAGAAAATTTGCTATGGCACGAACACGAGGAAAATGAACGTGCCCATTATGCAGCAGCTGCACATGATATATACTTTAATTTCCCGCAAGGTTTTAAGGAGCTTTGGGGTACACATAATCGAACAGACTATGACTTAAGTAATCATCAACGGGTGAGTGGTAAAGATTTGCAATATTTTGATGATACAACACGTGAGAAGTTTACACCTTATGTAATAGAATCGTCAGTCGGAGTAGGGCGCCTATTTTTGGCAGTAATGACAAATGCTTATTTTGAAGAAGAGGTAAATGGCGAAAAACGGATTGTTTTAAAATTAAAACCAGAGCTTTCTCCCTATCGTATGGCAGTTTCGCCACTACTTAAAAATAAACCTGAGTTAGTTGAAAAAGCGCGTGAAGTTTATAGTGTGCTCAAGAAAAAGCATGGCAATGTAATGTGGGATGATAACGGTAATATTGGCAAACGTTACCGCCGGCAAGATGAGATTGGCACGCCAGAATGCGTAGTTATTGATTTTCAAACCCTAGAAGACAACACTGTCACTGTTCGGGATCGTGATACAACCAAGCAAAAACGCGTTGACATAAAACAGCTAACAAAATAAACGAAATACTTTTTATTTTAAATAATCAAATTTTTGTATGGGCTGACTTTGAATGTTAGCAAAATTTTGGTCAGAGAGAAATTTTGGCAATACAAAATTTTGCCTTGTATCAATAAAATCAAACTCTGCAATTTCAGCTTCGCCATGTGTTGTCTTGGCCAGGTCAATATTATCAAAGTCGGAAACGTTAGTGATTTGGTAAAAGAACTCTAGAAAAGTTTTTTGTAAGCTATTAGAAAAATATTCTTGAATATACAGTAACTTTCCAATTTGTGCAGTTATGCCCAATTCTTCAAATATTTCACGTTTAAGGGCAATAGTTAAATCTTCACCATCATCGACACCGCCACCCGGAGTGCACCAAAATTCATTTGGTTTATCAGTATTATAGGCAGTGTTTTTAACACAGAATAGTTTACCAACTTTTATAATTATTCCTCGTACTGCTACGTTCATTGCTAAATAGTAACGCAAACTGCGTATTATATAAATACTAGCGTGGGGTATACTATTAAAACGATGGATCAAGAACTAGCCTTAGAAATACTACACGACGGCCACAATGTGTTATTAACTGGTCCGGCTGGTTCTGGTAAGACTTTTGTACTTAATCAATTTATTAGGCAGGCAAAAAGTGATGGTAAGCATGTTTCCGTTACGGCTACAACTGGTTTAGCTGCGACTCATTTGGGCGGTACTACAATACATTCTTGGAGTGGAATAGGCATACACGACCAGTTGCCGACTGATTTTCACCACAATCTAACCAAAACTCGGGCAGATACTATTAAAAAAACAGACATTTTAATAATTGACGAGATTTCTATGTTACATGATTATCGGCTTGATATGGTTGATGAAATATCTAGAAAAATTCGCGATGACGATCAACCCTTTGGAGGTATTCAAGTGATTTTATGTGGTGATTTTTTTCAGCTACCACCAGTTAGTCGGACTGATCAACCAGAGGGAATGTTTATCGTTAGCTCTAAGGTTTGGGATGAGTTTGAACCAGTGATTTGCTATTTGGATGAACAGCATCGTCAAAATGATGAAAGTTTTTTAGAAATTTTAAATGCCATTAGAGCTGGTGATGTGCGCAGGCGACACGCTGAAAACTTATTATCGCGCCAAGATGCAGATACTAACCAAATTGGTGCTGTTACTGAACTGCACACAACCAATATTGATGTAGACAGCATAAATAACTCTGAACTTGAAGCATTGGATGCAGAAGCTCATAGCTATCATATGACATCAACGGGTAGCAAGAATTATGTAGAAAATTTAAAACGATCATGTTTGGCTAGTGAGTTGTTGGAGCTTAAAAAGGGCGCGCTCGTGATGTGTATTAAAAATAACCCAGAAAAAAAGTACGCCAATGGTACACTCGGTACGGTGGTAGATTACGAAACTTTAACAGATTACCCGATAGTTAAATTAAAAAATAGTCGAGAAATTACAATTACCCCAGAATCTTGGGAGTTACGAGACGGTGATAAAAAACGAGCTAGCATTACTCAAATTCCACTAAGGTTGGCATGGGCTATAACTATCCACAAAAGCCAGGGTATGACGCTCGACGGAGCCCGGATAGATTTACGAAAAGCTTTTGTTGAGGGTATGGGTTACGTGGCATTATCAAGAGTTAAAAGCCTAGATACATTGAGTCTTGTTGGTATAAATAAAATGGCCCTACGCGTAAGTGAGGATGCACTTGCAATTGATAAAGATCTGCGCTCACAATCCAAGTCTGATGCAGTTAAATACGAACATTTACGCGCCAATATAGCTAAACGAAATAAACTTAAAGTTAAAAAATCAAAACCTGGTACCTGGAGTGAAAAGCTAGCAACTATGCGCTTAAAATATCCAAATGCGTACCGGCCGTGGACAGAATCTGACGATATTAAGTTGACCAATTTATTTGTAAAGAAAAATAACATACCAATTGAAGAATTGACAGCCAAGTTTGGGAGACACCCTGGGTCAATCAAGGCTAGGTTACAAAAATTGTTTGGCGAAGATGCTGTGTTATGATGAGCAAGTATGAGAGAGATAGAAGTAAAAGCTCGTGTTAATAATCTAGAGTCTTTGGTTGATAAAATTAAAACTCAAAATATTAAACTTGGCCCAAAACTCGAACAACACGATATTGTTTATGGGCAACCAGGCAAAACTGATAATGAGTTTGGTTCAGTTTGGTTGCGAGTTAGGGTAGAGAACAAAACTAAAACTTATTTTACGCTTAAAAAATCAGTCCGCGGACACTTAGATAGTATTGAGTACGAGGTAGTTGTAAATGACCCAGACGAACTCAAGTACATCATTACACAAATGGGATTTAAGTTATATTCTGATTTAACTAAAGTTAGACAAAAAGCTAAAATTGGCAATATTGAGTTGTGCGTAGATCATTTAGTTGGTTTGGGCGATTATGTTGAAGCTGAAATGTTGGTGACTGACAATGCAGATTATAAACGAGTTGAGACTGAATTATGGGATTTCTTAAATACACTTGGAGTTAGTAAGGGCGACGAAGAATTAAGAGGTTATGATGTTATTGAAAGGGCAAACCGAGAATAAAATTTTAGAAGGTAAAAATTATGCCTGAAATAGTTGATGTAAGTAAAATAGAACGAATATCTGACCAAGCCGCCAATATAGTTGCTTTGCAGCCAACAATAGTTGATGATCCATTGCTCAGGCATGAAATCCTTAACCCAATTGATGATTTAGCAAGTCAAGCATTTAAGCGGTATTGCTACAAAGTACTTTCCAGTCAATGTTATGGGCTAAATATTAATGGCGAGCTCGATACTTTAACTGGCGGTTCACAAACTCAGTTCATTGGTCACTATGAACGGGTTGAATTTATTGATACATCACAGGAATCAATATTTGGAGGCACTAAAGAATGCACTGTACCAGCTTTAATTTTTGGTACACTTGATTTTGATATTTACGATTGTAGTACTGCCCAAACTTATTTATGGGTGGCGGTATCTTTAGTTGGTGAAGCGGTAGATATAGAATTATTACCCAGGATTGAATATTAGTACCATCTGTTAGAATTAATATATGAAACCTGAGATTGAAGTAAAATTTTTAAATGTCGATTTTAAAAAATTGCGCTTAAAACTTGATAGCTTAGGGGCTGTTTGCATGTACTCAAACAGACTAATGAAGCGAGCTATACTTGACACACCAAACCTAGATTTAAAGAAAAAGGGTGGTTTTGTAAGAGTGAGAGAAGAAGGTAACCAAACGACACTAACTTATAAGCAATTTGATGATTCTAAAAAACTGCATATTTCATCCGCTAAAGAAATTGAAGTTCGGGTTAGTAATTTTGAAGACACTATTAGTATTTTGACTGCAACAGGTTTAATTTTGTATTCGATGCAAGAATCTAAAAGAGAAACCTGGCAGATGGGTGACGCAGAAATAATGCTTGACGAATGGCCCTGGCTCAAACCGTATATTGAGATTGAAGCTAACACAGCAGAACTTGTTAAAGTAACCGCCAGTATATTAGGATTTGATTGGAATGATGCGGTATTTGGTGACGTTATGGCTGCTTATAGGATAGAATACCCACATTTAACATCTAAGCAAACAATTGGTGAAATTAGGCAAGTAAAATTTAGTGATCCTCTACCGGGTTTATTTAAGCAGGTAAATAAATAATGGGCAGGCCGTCTTCAAGTTCGGAATTGGGTTTACCGGATGTGGGTGATTTTGAAATTTTAAAAGAAACTTTTGTAGAACTGGGCTATGGTGGTTGGTCAACAGCACATGCCGTACCCAATGACCAAAATGGCTTATTTGTAAAAGCCGAAAAATTATGTATTGATTTAGATTTTTTAGTTTGGCCACCCTACACAATCTGTCTAAACGGAATAGTCAGGACAAAACCTTGGGGCAGTAGTTTGGTGGTGCGTTACAGGGAATTTACTCATAATTCACAAACAGAAAACACATCTATCAATCATGATTACATTTTACGAACTGAGTTTGGTGAACTGGTTGAATTTGGACAAAGTATTTTAGTTTGTCCTGATATAAAATCTCCCGCAACAGAAATTGATACATTATTGTCTGACGAAAAACTTGATCAAGTAGCTGAAGGTGAGAGAATAATAAAACAAAATACAGGTAATTTACTAGAAATTACCAGCGGTGACTGCGGGATTCTTTTTGACCGTATGGTTAGCTTAATGTATTGAGTGAGTGCAGGAAATATTACAGCATTATTTGAATTGTTTTTGAGTTAGAATAAACATCGTTAATGATATAAAAAACTAACACGGAGAAATCACTTGGAAGATCAAAAAATAGACGATATTTTAAGCAAGCAAGCCGAATCAAACTATCAAGAAACAGATGTTTTTGCATGGGCGAATAATCTTGTCCAGATTAAAGAAGAATTAAACATCGAACTTTTTTTATTTAGTAAGAATTTTGTTGTTTACAAAACCCAACTAAATAAAGATTTGCATCGTAGTCTAGAGGCTTTATTTATTGATAACTTGCTTGAAGAAATTCTTGATGGTGTTGACCGTGGGTTAGTGGTACGCGAATTCGAAGATGCCGAAGCAGAAAAGAATATCCTGCAAAGAACACGTCTTGGTAAAGTAGAGAACGCACATATGGTGCTAAATTGGTTAAAAACACAAGAACATGAAATAGAGCCATTTGTCGAGGAAGAACACGATTTTAAGCGAATAAAAGGATTGGTTGCAAGATGTAGCCATAAGGATTTGCCAAAACCTTTTTATATCATTAAAGCGTTATCGCAAACTCAAATTATGAAGGGCAGGGCGGGTTGGATGTTGAGAGGTGGTAAATTTGTGCCATTTGATGCTGAGGGAGCATTACGCATACCGGCTGACAATCAATTGTTAATTTTAGACCAAGACATCTACGTATTTAATCAATCAAAATTAGCCAGTTTGTTTGGTTATGACGCTAAAAAA
>CAZSVQ010000019.1:0-2160 GCA_964610345.1 uncultured Candidatus Saccharibacteria bacterium
CCCAATAGGCCTAGCTGTATCTAACCAAACTTATGATCAACTGGCTAATACTGGAAACAACAACACATTACCTTTAGCTGTAGCTATAAGCATAGTAACCTTAGCTGGTGGGATAGGCATTGCTAGCATAAAAAGAAAAAGCTATTTATATAAATGCTAGTGCCTGATACCACTATAGGATGGCTTGATTTGATCTAGGGCCCAGGTATATTAAGTTAAAATTTTAAAAAATTTATTTAGCTAAAGCGGGTTTGATCGGCTTTTAAGATGAGCAGGTCTGCTTTGACGAGTTCTAGTTGATCTTGGGTTTGTTGTACGACGTGTGCCGGTGCTTGAGCCACATAGGCTTTGTTTGACAGGCGTTTCTGCAAATTGGCAATAGTTGCTGATGTTTGTTCGATTTTGGCTACAAGCTCTTTCTGGTAGCTTGAGATGTGCTTTTGATCTGCCTCAAGCCAGCCAGAGGCACTAATCAAGCGAATTCCATTTGGTTGACTTCCCTGTTCTGTGCCACCAATGTTAGCCAGCTTGGTAATCAGGTGGGCATTGCTTGAGAGCAAGGTAGAATCTTCGAACACTAGTGTTGGCCGGGATAGTTTGATTTTTTTAGTTAGCTGTCGTACCTCTGTGACAATTTCTTTTATTTCTTTAAATTCGGTGGCTTTTGATTTGTTGTGAGTGATTATTTTTGGCCAGTTGCTAGTTATCAGCAGGTCTCCAGGGTTTAATGTTTGATAGATCGTCTCTGTTACGAACGGTGCAAACGGATGAGCGAGCTTTAGGATTGTCTGCAGGACGTATTCAAGCATTCCCTGCCCCACCCCTTGTTTTGAGGCTTCTATGTACCAATCGGCTACCTCGTCCCAGACCATGTGATAGAGGCGATCATAGGCATCGGAGAAGCGATACTCACTAAGCAAATTAGCAATATTAGTGCTTGAATGTTGTAAAACGCTCAACACCCAATGATCGGCAGATGTTTCTGGATTAGGAGTACTGTGACTACTTTTGCCTGTTTTGCCCTCAATATATCGAGCAATATTCCATAATTTATTGCAGAAGTTGCGTGCTCCAACAAGTTTGGCGGTTGTAAACGGTTGATTATTACCGGCCGACTGCCCGGTAATTATGCCCATTCTTAGGGCGTCGGAGCCAAATTGCTCAATCATGTCCATAGGGTTCACTACATTGCCCTTGCTTTTGCTCATCTTAGCTCCATGTTCATCAAGCACCAACCCATGCAAGTAGACTGCCTTAAAAGGTACTTTGCCGGTAATATAGAGCCCAAGCATAATCATACGCGAGACCCAAGGCGCTAAAATATCTACGCCCGTTTCCATCAGACTTAAGGGGTAAAATTGCTTATAATTTTCCCCGCCAGGGAAATCAAGGGTTGCAAAAGGCCACTGGCCACTAGAAAACCAAGTATCAAACACATCAGAATCTCGACGATATTTTTGGCCGTCAATTTCTATAATTTCTTGGTCGGTCCTGGTGTTAAAAATCCAATCGCTTGGGTCGTCTAAATTTTGAAAAGCTGGGATTGGTATACCCCAGGCTATTTGGCGGCTAATATTCCAATCACGCAATCCCTCAAGGTAAGTAATCAATTGGTCAAGTTTTTGAACAGGGTAAAATTCAATATCGCCACTTTTTAGGGCTTTGATTGCGCGCTTAGCCAGTGGCTTCATATCAACAAACCATTGCTCACGGAGTAGTGGTTGGATAACTGTGCCACATTTGTAACAATGCCCTACACTATGCTCATAAGAAGTTATTTTGTTTAGTAAGTTAGCTTTTTTGAGGTCGGCAACTACTTGCTGACGGGCTTCACTAACGGTTAAATTGCGATAAACCTCCCCTGCCTCATGCGTCATTAATCCGTCATGGCCAATCACAGTTATTTTTGGCAAATCATGTTTCTGGCTAACTTCAAAATCGTTTGGGTCGTGAGCAGGAGTAATTTTAACGGCACCAGTACCAAAACTTATATCTACCATTTCATCGGCAATTATTGGGATTTCGCGGTTAGTTAAGGGTAGCTTAACAGTTTTGCCGATAAATTTTGCCTGTTTTTTATCTTTAGGGTTTACGGCAATAGCGGTATCACCAAGCATGGTCTCTGGGCGAGTAGTCGCCACGGTAATATCCCCTGTCCCA
>CAZSVQ010000019.1:2170-15457 GCA_964610345.1 uncultured Candidatus Saccharibacteria bacterium
GGCGAGTGGTGGCCACTATCACCTCCCCACTACCGTCTGTTAAGGGGTATTTAATTTCCCACAAATGACTAGCAACGTTTTTGTATTCTACCTCAATATCAGCAAACGCAGTACCGTGGAAGGTGCAAAAATTAACCAATCTTTCACCTCTATAAATTAAGCCGTCATCCCACATTTTTTTAAAGGTTTGGTTAGCGCGGCTAATGATTTTGTCGTCCAAAGTAAAAGTAAAATGGTCCCAATCTATACTAGCACCTAGTCGCCTAAATTGACCTTCGTAATTCTCTTTATTTTTAGCAACAAATTCCCAAATTTGTCCGTAAAGCTCTTCCCTGCTCAAATCAAATCGACTTTTGCCTTGTTTGGCCAGCTCTTTTTCAAAAACAACCTGTGTTTCAAAACCAGCATGGTCTGCCCCTGGTAAAAACAGAGTAGCTTTGCCCTGCATGCGTTGGTAACGCACTGCAATATCTTGCAATGCAAATGTTAGAGAGTGGCCAATATGGAGATTGCCATTAGCGTTGGGTGGGGGCACAACAACGCTGTAACTGGCTTTATTACCCCTATGCATGGGCGCAAATGCCCCACTTTGTTCCCAAAGTTTATATATATCATCCTCAAACTGGCTTGGCTCGTAAACTGGCGATAATTTCATAAGTACTAAAACAGTATAACATCCCTGTTAGCTTATGCCCTAAATTCTTTGTTTGTGTAGTTTTGTACAAGCGGGCCAATTAAAATAAAAAAACACTCCTATGGATAGAAGTGACAAGCAAAATAACTTTTTCACGTGAAACAAAACTACTCAACAACTCTTGCTGACGAGCGCTTAAAATTCCTACCACATGAAACTGATATTTTGTTTCAGAAATGTGCAACCCTGATGGACTTCAGAGCAGTACCCAAGTGTTTGTTTTTGCCCTATAAGCGTAACAGGGAAATATCGAAGATACAATATTGACAAAATGCTTATGCTCTGATATAGTAGTTACTTTGTGATTAATCAAGATATTACAGAGACAACTATTGAAACTACTTGGAACGAACTAAGTGAAGGAAGTGGTGTATTTGACGGTGAGCAAGAGCTTTCAAACTGGGAAGCTATACAAGAAATTGCCCACGCACTTGGAGCTTTTGCGGTGTTCCCAAACATGAACGGTAAACTTAGCCCAGAAGCTAATCTCCACAACAGTGAAGTTACAAAAAGCCAAGCAGGGGAGTATAAAGTTGCAATAGTAATGAGATTCCCTCCAAAACTTGATGATATAAGAGATGTAACTTTTGAAGAAGGAAATACATAAGCTTTGAGTGCAGACTTTAAAGGATTAATGCTTGGGATTCAAAGGCAAGCATTTATGGGCGAGGTATTAGAGCTACAAGATTCTATGCTACAAGACGCCTTAAATGACGGTGCACCAGGTAGAGAAACCCACATCAAGCCAGAAGAAATTGTTGGCAAGCATAAAGAAGATGAAGTTATGTTGGGCATCGGCAAGCTAACAGTAGAGTTTGTGGCATATAATGAAGTCGCTGGCATGACGCCTTCTGAAAGTATATGGCGTGGGCAATATGATGGCGTGCTGATTGGTGAGTTGCGAGTCCGAGGTGGTAGTTTTATTGATGAAAATTGGAACAGGGAAGAGCAAGGTGATGAATCAATAGACGTTAGCATATTTGCGTATAGCGATGGTTCGGTAGAAAATTTCTCAGAGTATGAAGGTGTGTTTGAATCTGTAAAGCCGGGAAAGCCAACTTTAAAAGAAGAAGTTGCAAAATACTTGGGGCAACTAAACTTTCCGGCTGATTTTATCGCCAAATTATTAGACAAAAATAACGATTATGTGACAGAAGACGGCTTTTTGGACCAATCAGAAATCGCCGATTTGGCCAATGGCATCAATAAACTAGATTGATTAACCACACAATTTATAAGTTAATTAAGGTTTATTAGTTTTACTACGTAGTATATACTTTGTAGTATGAAAACAGTTATTAGTATTAAAGTTGACAAAGATGTAAAAGCGCAAGCCCAAGCTGTTGCTGCTAGTGCTGGGTTAACACTCAGTAGTCTAGTTAATTCATATTTACGTCAAGTTTCTGCCACCCGTAGGATTGAAATTTATGCGCCAGAACCAATGACCCCAGCCTTAGAATCTTTAATTTCAGAAGTAGAAGAAGAAATTAACACAGGGAAGGTTAGCAAGTCGTTTAACAACCCAGAAGATTTCCTAAAAGACCTTAAGCAGTAGCCTATGATTATTAGCTATACTGCAAGATTCAAAAAGCAATATCAAAAATTACCTAAGAAAATACAACTTCAGTTTGACGAGCGTTTAAAACTTTTTATTTCTGACAAATCAGACCCTCGGTTAAGGGTGCATCCTTTAAGCGGTAATTTTGCCGGCTATTGGAGTATGAATATAAGTGGTGACTTGCGTGCTTTGTATCGCCAAGACGGTGACGATATTTATATTTTTGCCTTATTAGGCACGCTTAGTCAGTTATATGGCTAGCTAAGGGCTTTGTGGGCTCGAAAGTAATAAAAAACATACTACATAGATAAGCCTGGTTCGATTTCGAGTGTGTAGGGCGGGGCTTCTGGCTGGTGTTTCATAATTTTGTAGCAACCGAGAGTGGCAATCATAGCACCGTTATCGGTGCAGAGTTTTGGATCGGTGTACTCAATTTCTATTGGCAAACGTTCTGATAACTGGCGCCTTAGTTCGCTACTTGAGGCAACTCCACCGGCAATTACAACACTTTTTGGGCCAAAGGTGTTAAATGCATCTAAGGTTTTATCTACTACGGTTTCTATGGCGATATGCTGAAAACTTGCAGCAATATCTGCCTTTTGTGAGGCGTTTAGGCGCTCTGCAAGGCGGTAACTAGGAAAAGTGTGGTCAACGCCCACAAGTTGCTGGGTAGCCCTTAGAACGGCTGTTTTGAGTCCAGAAAAGCTAAAATCATAACGGTTTTGCATCCTTGATTTGGGTAAATTGAATGATTTGCCGTTACCACTAGAGGCCACCTTGGCAATACTAGGGCCGCCAGGGTAGGGTAGGCCAATAATTTTTGCCACTTTATCAAAAGCTTCACCGATGGCATCATCATGGGTTTGGCCAAGCAACTTATAGTTAAAATGATCCTGAAAAAGTACTAATTGAGTGTGACCACCACTGACAATCAGAGCAAGTAACGGGAACTCTGGCTGTTTTGTAGGTAATTTGTAGCCAGACAGGGAAGTACTGGTCAGAAAGTTAGCATAAACATGGCCTTCAACATGGTTGATGCCATAAAGCGGTTTTTGTTTGATTATTGCCAAGGTGCGAGCGGTTAAAACGCCAATTAATAATGAACCACCTAAGCCGGCACCATAGGTCACAGCAATGGCATTTATATCTTGCCAATCTAATTTGGCTTGTTTTAGGGCTTCTTCTAGAGTTGGGGTCATAGCCTGAATATGCTCACGAGCGGCAATTTCCGGAATTACGCCCCCGTATTTGGCGTGGATTTCCATACTACTGGCGGTTACGCAAGCCAGCAACTCTTTACCGTCACGGACAATACCTACCGATGTTTCGTCGCAACTTGTTTCTATCCCTAATACAATCATTAGCGCTAATTATAACAGAGATAGATAACACTGGTAGATTGACTTTTGTGAGATAATAATAAGTATGATAAACCCGGAAATGTCAGAGGGGTTAAGACGACAAGTTAACGAGGCTGTACCTTTGATAGATGTTGACGACCCCGACTACCGATTGCACAACAGCAAAGAGTTGATACTGGCTTCACCAGGCTTACGTTTGAGTGATTTTGATCTTGGCGACCAGATTGTTGTAACTACAGATACCGTGTATGGTCAAGAAGGATATTTAAAGTTCGAGTTGGTTGCTTGGAGTGGCCAAAAAGAACTTTCGCCAGCAAAAAACGTGAGAGCATGGGTAAAATCATCTAATTTGCCAGGCATATCTAGAGATACTGATATTCAAATTCACGGTGCATCGCTTGGCAAAACATCGCTAGGTGGTGAGCATCTGGGCGAGATTAGGGCAAACTGTAACTTACTTGTGACGCCGATTATCACACGAGATTTTTATAAAACCGCATACGGTAAAGAATCGAACGAATCAATAGAGTTTTTAGTTAAAAGAGGGTTGATTGAAAGGAGTACTCACGGATACTACAAAGGTTATTACGTGATGCTCGACACTAATTATCCACCTATTATGCTACCTGAAGTTAACCAAGTGTATTGTGTTGATAAGCAATCGGGCGAAGAATTGCCGGTTGATTGGAAGAGTCCTGCCCAACTATTACCGTAGTCGTGTATTATTAAATAACGATGAATAACCGAAAATTAGTCAAAAGTTTAATTCCAAAAAGTGCCTTCCGCAAAGTTGAGCCTTATGGCCACTGGGCTGAAGCTGTAATTGCTCAAAACAAAGCTGGTTTTCCGGCACGTAAACTAAAAGTTATAGGTGTTACTGGTACTGACGGTAAAACTACCACTTGCATGTTGATTTCTGCTATGTTGCGCAGCAGCGGGTACAAAGTGGCGTGTATAACTACTGCCTCGGTTGATTACGGTGATGACAAGGGCGAACAGGCAAACCCGACGCAGTTGACTACAGGCAGTGCAAGCCAACTGAGTAAACTCATTACCCGTATTAAAGAAAACGGAGTAGAGTGGTTGGTGCTTGAGGTGTCAAGCCATGCCTTACAGCAACGGCGAGTATGGGGTATTCCGTTCACACTGGCAGTGATGACCAATATGAGTCCAGAGCACTTGGATTATCATGGCACTTTTGAAAACTACCGAGAGGCTAAACAGCGCTTATTCAAGCTAGCCAACACTAACAAGCACGGGCTAAAAACTGGGATAATCAATGCTGATGATAAAACCGCTAAACATTTTGCGCATGATATTCAAACAGCAGTAACCTACGGTGTTAAAAAGGGAGAATTTAAAGCCAGCAATATTAAATCTGACTTAACCGGAAATAGCTTTATGGTTAAAGTAGGTGGAGATGAGTATAAAATAAAGTCACCACTAGTCGGCGATTTCAATGTGTATAATGCCCTGGCAACAGTGGCCGTTGGTCGGATAATCGGATTATCACCAAAGAAAATAGAGCAGGGGATCGCTAGCTTGCCATATGTGACTGGCCGGATGATGCCAATTGATGAGGGTCAAAAGTTTAAGGTGTTTGTTGACTATGCCGTCACACCGGCGGCGCTCGAAAACGTGCTTTCTACTGCTCGTAATTTAGCCGGCAAAGGCAAATTACATATTGTGTTTGGTGCAACTGGGGATCGTGATAAATCCAAACGCCCTAAAATGGGCGAAGTCACCTCGCGTTTAGCCGACAAAGTGTATTTGACCGACGACGAAACTTATACTGAAAACCCAGATGTAATCAGAAACGCCGTCTATGCCGGCGTTAAAAAAGATAATCGTACTAGAGTTACAGTTATTGCAGACCGCAAACAAGCTATTAAAACCGCACTATCTACAGCAAAACTTGGTGATGTAGTGATAATTGCTGGTATTGGACACCAAACTACCAGAAACATGGGTGGCAAGAAAGTAAAATGGAGCGATATAGCAACCACACGCACCCTATTAAAAGCCATCAAATAATAGCTACTCTAAGTTATATATACTCTAATTTTTGTATGCATCTTTACGGTGTGCTATACGTAAAATTAGAATAACAATTTCGTGATCGTAAATGTCGTACACAATACGGTAATCGCCAACGCGCATACGCCAAGCCGTTGCGCCAACCATTGGCCGAACATTTCCTTTGCGGGGATTCCGAGTAAGTTTAATAATCGCAACTAAAATTCGCTTTTGCGCTAGAGCAGGTAGTTTTTTGAGTTCTTTTTGTGCGCTTTTAGCGTACTTAATCTCGTAGGTCATCGTAGGTGAGGCCAAGCTCTTTCAAAGAGTCTTCAAAAGATACAGTTGATTCTTTGCGCCGTGTTTTTATAACCCTTACATCTTCAAGATCTTCATACATATCAGCAAAATAGTCGTTGATAATTTCTGAAACAGAACGGTTATCGGCGACTGCCTTATGCTTTATAAAGCTTTTAATCTTTGGGTTAAGATATATTGTAGTTTTTTCAGTTAGATTACTCATATTTAGCATTATAACGTTATGACGTCACAGCGTCAACGAGATTTTTACCTAATTATATAAAACCATACGCGGGTTATTTTAAAACTATTCTTGCCCTACAAAAAATTTATAAATAATAAATGATTATTTGGTGTCTACTTCAAGATCTAGGCCTTTGCTCTCTGTAAAGACAAGGTTTAAGATAATTGCCGCAATTGCACCTTGAACCCAGCCTACCAAAAAAGCAATAAATGGCACGATTAAAACTGCCAAGCCAATTACAAACACACTTATGCCTAGGGCTTTTACAAAGCCTGTGTTAGCTGTAATTGCCTCTGATGCAACGCCAATGCTGAGGATAAGACCATACACAAACCCAAATACGGCTTGTGTGATGCCTACTACCTTTGCAAACGATCCCACCCGTATTTTTTGAATTGTTAAAGTCTTCATCTGACCTCCTTTAACACCAAAGCTCTAATATTAGAGAATAGTGTCATTTGTTAATGTGTAACTTCAATATAACAGATTAAAAACAGATAATAAAAAAAACGGCCCAGAATACCGCGATTAAACAAATATAAATTGTATTTTGGCAGCGCGATATCTCAGATTCCGGTTAAGGAAGAGTTTGCGCGCTGCCGCATTTTGGTGTTTGCTGGTGGGACGGGCCGAAAGGCTCGCATATTCCGTTGCCCTTCGGCCGTCCACCCCCCAGCGAACTTGCTAGCTCATCAACGTCGACGTCGTCGGTCGTTGAGGTACCTCAAGTTGTTCTCGTGGAAACCGGTTCGCGATGACGAGTCAGCACGAGTCAACCCGTTGGAAGGATGCGCATCGCGTGAACGCGCACGGTCTTCCAATTGCTGATCAAGCAAGGTAGTTGCCTGAGTGATGATGGTGTTGACCGTCATCCTCATTCTGGACTTCTTGGTCTCCTTGGGGTAGGAAACCACAATGAAGTCACTACCACGGTGGACGGTGACATCGAAGCGATCGTATAGACGCTTCATGGTGTCGGTCCACAGCATGGGGAGGAGTCGGCTGACTCTTCCCTCGATCAGGATGTGCGCTTCTGGTGAAGCGCCCACCCCAGGTTTGGTGATGTAAGTCACCCTTACACTAGCATTTGTCTCTTGATTCATAGCACCTCCAGGTGTGAACTCGGGAATGAGACCGAAATATTATAGCAGAAGAAGTTTAAAAATACAATAGACATAAATATTGCAAATGCAACAACTATATTGTAAAATATTTGTATATGACCGATAATTATTCATCACCAGAATTTAATGAGTCAAGTGAAGAAATGTGCTATTTACTTGATGAGACGACATTTATAGTTGCTGAAGGTTTTGAGCAAATGAGGCTAAATACAAATAGAGCATATGCACAGTATGTACAAATTAATACTAGTATTATACCTGGCATGGCTTTATATTCGGTTTTGCTTAGTTCTGCAGGTGTTAAAGCTGATGAGGCAGTGCATCTTGTTCGGGTGCTTGCTTATCCATTAAGTGGTGGGGCCGCCATTGACCCTACGCAAGCGGCAAACGAAATATATGAGGGTAATGAGCTTCCATTTCGGACCGATAAATATTTGATAGAACATATTAGACCTCAAGAGGTGGGCAAATCAATAATTGAACTTCATGAAATTTCTGAAAATGGAATTTCTGAACTCTTTTTAGGTGATAGATTAGAACAAAAATTGCTAGAAATTACTAATTTGGATTTTGAAGAATTTTTAGGTGGATTAGCCACCACACCAGTAGGTACTTGGGCAGCAGATTCAAGCCTTCATGAGTCATTTTCTGAAGACGACTTGGAGTATATTAAGGAGTTAAGAGGGATATTTTCTGATAATAATGGATGGCCTATAATTCCTCAAAATTAGTATGGTAGCAGAAAAATATAGTAACTCAGAACAAGAATTAATTGACGCATTGTATGATTTACAAGCTTTACGAGAAATTAGCGGAGCAGATTATGAGCCAGCAGTGTTTGATCGTGACGTTCAGCCTAGATGTAATGTTTTTATAGATAAACGCACAAACGACAGAATTGTCATGACCGGTTTGCCTTTAGATATGGATGATTTTGATGGAGCGGCAGTCTGGCTATCTAATCCAGAAGTCGGTGTGGCGATTGATAGTGGTAAATGGCAGGCAAGCCCTTACGATGTTATTTTTTGGATAGATAAAGCTTGCCAAAACGTACGTTATTTTAACCCACGCAAGGGTTCAAGAATTAAATTTGATGCAGGTGTATTGGCGGGCATGTTAAGTGTGCCAAGAATAAAACCAGCTGCCCAATCGGAGATTGACCCTCGTGAGATACCAGACGAGATTGAATTTATAAGTACGCCGCAAACAAATACTTATACATTAGCGTCTCGTTTATCCGACAGTGATATCGAGTTTCACCGGCGCATTATAGCTCGTCGGTATGGCATCATTGATTATGATTATGATAAATCTACAACTTTTGATTTACAGATTCATGAGGTTTTGCCGGGTGAAGATTCGTTACGCACCGGTGAGTTTGACCGTGAATTTGCTGTCCTATTACATCTTGGAAATACTATAAACATGCCAGTTATACCTTGGGGTCGCCCAGAAATTAATATTAAAGGGAATGATTTTAAAATTAGAGTTGTACGAGAGGGTATGCTAATTAGCGCCATCGAGGACGGCAAGGAGTTGGTATGTGTGCCAACTCCAATTACCGAGGGCTTTATAGATAGTATTCTGGACAATGCTATTCAATCTAATGGTTATAATTAGGTTAGTTTACGGCATTATTAGCACTCATGCTTGACGAGTGCCAGAATCTTCTATTACAATATAATCACAGTAAGTAAATTCTAGGAGGAAAAAATGGCTGTACCAATACAACCAATGGAAGATTATGTTGTTGCTCAGGCCGAGGAAGCTAAAACAACAACTGCAAGTGGGCTTTACATACCTGACTCTGCTCAGGAAAAACCAAAAACTGCCAAAGTAGTGGCTGTTGGCGGAGATGTTAAAAATGTAAAAGTTGGCGATAATATCATTTATAAAAATGAATACGAAGCCACTAATGTAAAAGTTGGCAAAGAAGATTACATAGTAGTTTATAAAAAGAACATAATTGCAACGGTAAAGGGGTAGTTAAATGGCAAAAAAAGTTTTTTATGATGAAGATGCGCGCCGGAGGGTGCTAGAGGGTGCCCGTATTTTGTATGAGGCCGTAAAAACAACAATGGGGCCAAAAGGTCGCAACGTGGTAATTAGTAAATCATATGGTAGTCCAACCGTAACTCACGATGGTGTTACGGTGGCTAAGGGTGTAGAAATCGCTGATGCAGACGATGAGACGCTAGGTTATAGTGTTGGTGCAGAGCTTATCAAACAAGCTGCTAATAAAATGAACGATGTTGCTGGTGACGGCACAACTACAGTAACGGTTTTGACTTACCATATCTTAAATGAGGCTAATAAGCTAATTGCAGCTGGTCACAACCCGATGTTGCTCCGCAAAGGTCTTGAAAAGGCTGCTCATGATGTTATCAATAAACTTGGTGGCATGAGCGAAGACATTAAGAGTAAAAAGAACCGTGTAGCAGAAGTTGCAACAATCAGCGCTGGTGATGGTGAAATTGGTAACTTGATTGCCGATGTAATCGAAAAGGTTGGCAAAGACGGTGTAGTGACAGTAGAAGAAGGTCAGAGCCTGCTACTTGAGAGTGAAGTTGTAGAAGGCTTTACTTTTGACAAAGGTTACGTCAGCGCTTTAATGGTGACAGACGCTACTCGCATGGAAGCCGTATATGACAAACCAGCAATTGTAATTACTGATAAAAAGATTAGTTCTGTACAAGAATTCTTGCCACTGTTAGAAAAGTTAGCTCAAGCTGGTAAAAAAGACCTTGTAATTATTGCTGAAGATGTTGAGGGCGAAGTGCTAGGTACTTTAGTGCTTAACAAACTTAAAGGCGTGCTTAACACTGTAGCGGTAAAAGCTCCAAGTTTTGGCGATCGCCGAAAAGATGTATTGCAAGATATCGCAACCTTAACTGGCGGTGAAGTTATCTCTGAAGAGCAGGGTATGACATTTGAAAACGTTGAGTTAGATGTAATTGGTACGGCTCGTAAGATTATTGTTACTAAAGATGAATCTACAATTATCGAAGGTGCTGGCAAACCAACCGATGTTAAACAGCGGATTGCTCAAATTGTTGCCCAGGCCGATAATGCCTCTAGCGAGTACGACAAAGAACAACTAGATAAGCGCCGAGCCGCACTACAAGGTAAAGTTGCTGTGATTAAAGTTGGTGGTGCTACAGAGACAGAGATTGAAGAGAAAAAGTTCCGAGTTGACGATGCGGTTGCCGCAACCAAGGCTGCGCTAGAAGAAGGTATTGTACCTGGTGGTGGCGTAACACTGGTAAATCTAGCAGAAGCTATCAAAATTGGTGGCCACGATTCAGAATCAGCTGGCGCCCAACTACTTAAGAGCGCCTTAGAGCAACCGTTCCGAATTTTGATGCTAAACTCGGCAGTTAACCCAGACGAGTGGTTGCCACAGGTCAAAAAAGCTAAAGCTGGCCAAGGTGTAAATGTTAACAATCCTAGTAAACTGGTTGATCTAAAAGCTAATGGTGTGGTTGATCCAACTCGGGTAACCAAAGAGGCTATCCAAAATGCTGTGTCTATTGCCGGAACCAGCATGACTATGGGTGCGCTAGTGGTGGATGTGCCAGAAAAAGAAACTCCAATGCCTGCTGGAGGTGGAATGGGTGGCGGCATGCCAGGCATGGGTATGATGTAGACGCCTATTTACCTATAAAAACAAAAAGAGTCCTGTTGAGAGCGGGCTCTTTTTGTTATGGTATAAATATGAGCGAACAAGCTAATCTTGAGCATGAAAACCCCAAAGAGCGTCAAGTCTATAATTCTATAAAAATTTTGCACGAGGATTTTTTATTAAAAGTACCCCAATATGGTAAACATATGTGGGATCCGCGCTTAGCGATAAAAGATAAATCAGGTAGTTGCATGGCCGAACTTCTCTATGTTGCTGGTGGGTTGTTAGCAAATGGCACCGTTAATGAACAAGATATTACGGTAGGTTTTGCAAAAAGTCATGGCAAAAATGAGCCAATAGGGTTTATGGGTAAAACTGGTAAAAAATATGCGCATACATTCATGCTATTAACCATAGGGAGTGGAGTTACTTTGGAAGCAGACTTTAGAGCTAATCGGGCAGACGAAGATCCAAGACTTCAAAGATTACTACCAGACGAGCTAGATGTAGACCAGCTTTATCTGGGTGCCTTAGCAAATGCCATTACAGAATATGCAAAAGTTGAAGGTGTGAGCGGGCCAACTGTTGACGAGTTAATCCAAATCCATATAGGTGGTCTAAACGGTGAACATACAAAAACTGATGACATTTCAATTACAGATTCAGTTTTGTTTGACGAAGATTTTTAAATTTGCCAAGTTGAGGTAAAATATAAGCAATAGTAGAATAGAAGGGATTAGAAAAGCATGGCGACAACAATTACAAAAACCTTACTATCTGGGTCTAGTAATGGGCGGCAAATTAAGGTTGGCGCTACCGCAACACCCGGGACTTTATTACATACTGCAACAAATACTGCTGGGCAAATGGATGAGGTTTGGCTTTGGGCTGTAAATAGTGACACAAGTAACCGTAAGCTTACGATTGAGTTGGGCGGAACAACATCACCAGATGACACAATTGAAGTAACGATACCGTCTGAATCAGGTTTAGTGTTGGTTGTTCCAGGTCTAGTTTTAAACGGTGGTGTGGTGGTTAGGGCATTTTCGGCATCAGCAGATGTGTTGATGATTTCTGGTTTTGTAAACAGAATAGCTGTGTAATGACTGCATACGGACGACAACGTCACCCCGGCAAAATAGATGTATTAGCACGTTCAAATTCTCTTACATCAGCTATACTTGCAGATAGCCCTTTAATGCTTTGGGAGGGATTTATGAGTGGAGCAACAGACATATCTGGCAATAATCGAAATGCAACTTTGGGCGCCAATATTGTGCCGGGTATTTCGCTAGGAAATACGGGAGTAACTTCATATAATTTACCCGGAGCACAAACTTCTGCTAACTCTATTTATATAGCTGATGCAAATTGGCAATCATCACATGCTGGAATGACTGGTGCTATGTCCTGGGAATGTATGTTTAGAGTCGTAGATCTGACGGCGGCTAGGAAAATATGGACAAAAGGCACAAATACTGGAACATACGAGTTCCAAAGTTCGATTACACCAACTGGTCAAATTAATGCAGGTGTTTGGCAAACAAGTGGCTCAGATGTAGCTGGCGCAACCTCAAATCCAGGAGTGATTTTAGTTAACGTTGATTACCATTTTGTGGTTACGTTTGATAGGGCTGCGCAACAGATAAAAATATATATAAACGGAGTTCAAGTGGCTTTTTCAGCAGCATTTAATGGCAGTTCTTCAAATGCAACTGATTCTTTACAATTTGGTCTAAGATCTGATCCATATAGTCCCGGATATTTTGTGGGTTTTGCGTCTCACGTTGCTGCGTATTCATATGTGTTGAATTCTAGTCAGGTACTAACTCATGCATCGCAAGCAATTTGATGAGATTTTAAAACTAAAGCAGTAATATTCAAAAAAACTGACGTAGAATGTGTTTCACATATAAAAGTAAAGTAAGTATATGCTAGAATACCAATAACATGCTTAAGCTTACGGATGATTATATATATGCCTAGACTCCCCATCCCAGGTCAAGATGGTGGTACATGGGGTAACCTACTTAACGAATACTTGAGTGTATCCCATAACCCAGATGGTAGTATTAAAACTAGTGCTGTACCACCATCTTCAGGAGATGGCGCAACCGGTGCTACTGGCCCAATAGGGGCAACCGGTAGCTCTGGATCCATTGGTTCCACTGGAGCTACTGGCTCAGGCTCTACTGGAGCCACTGGCGCTCAAGGAATAACCGGAGATACAGGCGCAACCGGAGCAACCGGAATAACTGGCGCAACCGGTGCTCAAGGTATACAAGGTAACCCAGGCACTAACGGAACAGACGGAGCCACCGGAGTCACTGGTTCTACTGGATCACAAGGCGCAACTGGAGCCCAAGGA
>CAZSVQ010000020.1:0-9366 GCA_964610345.1 uncultured Candidatus Saccharibacteria bacterium
GGCAAGTACCGATGGTTTTGTGCTTTTTTGTTATTTGAATGAGCTGCTCCCAACCTTGGTGGTTCGGCATTATCTGCTTGATACCAGACATACCTGCCAGTTCGTCAACATCTATCGCGCCCTCAAAATAATCAAGTACTGGATCGCGTTCAGGTAATATAATAAACTCAGTTTTTGAGGTCATTACCAACACTGTATCTGCAAGTTGAATGCCAGTTAAATACCAAAAATTACTATCTTGCCGAAACGGGAACCCACTATCGCCCGCTCGTTGCACTAAGCCATTGGCAGTGATTACAATTAACATGTTATCTGCTAATTGTGTTTTTAGCATTTCCCGGTTATGCTCAAAAAAGCTCGAGCTAAATATTTCTTTCATATTCTAAGCTCTGATTATACAGCAAGATTTACTTGCCTAAATAAAAAATAATGTGTCCCAATTTTTACTTTTTAGAGTACTATCCTACTAGCTCCAATGCTTCCACTGGGTCAGGTGTCGGAGTTATTAGGAGGACTTTTTTAGAGGACTGTCCTACTAACTCTAAACCAGGGCTATACCAGGGCTATGCTATCCTACAAGCTAATATTATGCCACGTTTTTAAATTTTTGGAGGACTGTTTTTGGAGGACTGTCCTCTAACACAAAAAATATTATGCCACGTTTTTAACCTTTAGGAGGACTGTCCTCTAAACCCTGTCCTCTAAACCAATAACTCACATTATAATTGGCTCTTGCTCTTTGGTTATACCATTTTTAGGAGGACTGTCCTACTAACCATTATATAAAACTGATAATAATAGTACTATGCTTCGTATGGATAGCGGACGATTACTATACCTGATCCACCATTACCACCAACTCCACTATTACCACTACCTCCTCCTCCACCACCACGGTTTACAACTGCCGATGATCCGGTGTTTCCCCCATTTCCGGCATTTGAACCACCAGCACCATGCGTACCTAAACTATACTTAGCCCCTCCTCCACCACCAGAACCAACTACAATCGGAGATCCATTTATGCTTGATGTTAGTCCTGAACCACCAGCACCACCAACTTGTAAAGTGGCAGCTACTCCTGAAGACAGTGCCCCTCCTCCACCTCCGCCAGCCCAGTATGCGTTACTGCCCCCATGTGACTGACCTGTACCGCCCGAATTACCTTGCGATGGAGCTGCTGCACCTCCGGCAAAGACTGTATAATAAGTTGCACCGCCACCGCCACCAGAACCACCGCCACCGCCGTTACTAGCTGAGCCACCGTAACCTCCACCAACTGCTGTAAGTCCAAAAATTGAAGAATTACTACCATTGGTACCACCACTACCACCTGAACCAACGATAACAGAATATAAAGCTGGTACTGTAGAGTTATTTGTTCCGACTAAAACCCCACCGCCACCGCCACCGCCACCAGCATAAGAACCACCACCGCCACCGCCACCAGCAACAATCAAATACTCAATATCGCCTGCTCCAGATAAAACTTCAAATGTATTATCAGAAGTGAAAGTATGAACTCTGTAATGGACCCCTCCGTCATCTATTTCAGTTATTACACCTCCAATAGCTTCTACGGCAGTTGATGTCCATACGGTATTACTACCTATCATTAATGAAGATACGAGCGATCCTGGCCATCCGTTAGTACGTAATCCGATAAGATCTCCCGGGCTGCCATCCTCCGTTACAATATAGAGTACATTTGAATCGGTAGCGTCTGCAATATTGGAAATAATAGCAGTATCAGTTGGTAGAATTTCACCAATTTCTACCCATTGGCCATTAATCCGTAAACGCCTACCCATATGCTAGTATGTAGTCCATTCGTCAATTAGATCAACCAATATAAACCCATCATCCTCTGGATCCTGAGTCTCTGGACCACGAAATTCCCTTGGTTGGCCAACTAAAGGGCTCCCACCATTAGCGGGTACATAGTGAACATTGTTCCATATATATATAAAAGCCACTGACGGTGCTTCAATTGCACCTGTTGCACCGGTTGGGCCTTGTGGTCCAGTAGCTCCAGTTGGGCCAATGGCTCCGGTTGGTCCGTCATTGCCTTGAGCACCTGTTGCTCCGATTGAGCCTGTTGCACCAGTAGGTCCTGTGGCTCCAGTGGGAACAGCAATAGAACCAGATTTAATGGTACCGTCTGGGTTATGGGATACACTTAGATATTCATTGAGGATATTACCCCATTGACCTCCATCACTACCAGGAATAGGTAATCTAGGCATGGTTATTGTATTCTCCCCAAAAGCTTTAGCATGTTAGGTATATTTTAGCATAAGTTAAAATTGAATAATAATTCTATAGTTATGAAGGAGGACAGTCCTCATGAAGTGTGATTTTATGGTATAATTACTGTGTTAACCGAAGGGGTCACTTCTTTGAAAAAACAATCTTGTTGGCTATAAATATTTGCGGATTTGACTAGCTTTTTTATTGCCGACAACTTTAGCTATATCGCTTGTGGTTGCCTGTTTTATGGCACTTAGTGATCCGAATGATTTTAGTAAAGTCTGCTTTGTTACTTTACCGACACCAGGGATTTCATCTAGCAGGCTTTTTGTCTGTCTCTCACGTTTTAATACAGTGTGGTAGCTAACTGCAAACCGGTGTGACTCATCTCGTACACGCTGTAGCAACTTAACAATATTTGTATTATTGGGCAGGTCAACAAGTGTAAAGTCGTCACTAACCCGGCTAAAACCACGCAGTCTTAAAACAACTTCTTGATTTAAAGCAGTATGCGGCCAGTCATTACGCACCACAATTTCTTCGCGCTTTTTAGCAAGACCAATTACTGGCAACTTAATATCTTTATCTCTCAGGACAGCTATGGCAGACTCAAGCTGGCCTTTACCACCATCAATCAACAGTAAATCTGGCTTACCCCAAGCTTTAATGTTTTTGTCACTAAACCGGCGTGACATTGCTTCGTGCATGTGGGCAAAATCATCATTGCCCGGAACACGCATTTTAAATTTACGGTAACTAGCTTTATCTGACGCACCATTTACAAAAACTACCATACTTGCTACTGTGTCGGTGCCAGACATATGACTTATGTCGTACCCCTCAATACGCCTTGGCGGTTTCTTAAGACTTAACAAATCGGTTAATTCTATCAAGGCATGATCTTTAGATATATCTAAAAATTCTTTGTCAGAAAAAATAACTTGTTGGCTAAGGTTTTTTAAAGCAAATAATTGATTACGCGCCTGAGCTGCCTTTTCGAATTCTGAATTTTTTGCATATGTTTTCATATCTTTTTCTAGTTCTGAAATTAAGGTTTTACGCTGGCCTTTTAATACTCGTACTAGCTTTTTAAGGCTAGCCTTGTAAGCATTTTCACTTAATTCTCCGGTTTCTGGCCCTGGGCATAAGCCCAAATGAACTTGCAAACAAGCCCGTTTAGGCAAAGTTGTGTGAGTAGAATACGGAAAAGCTCGACGCAAATATTTAAGTGCCTTTTTAAGTGCCAGTGCACTTAAATATGGGCCGTAATAGTCTGCGCTATCATCTATCGGACGACGAGTATAAGTGAGGTTAGGATATTTGTCTTTAAAATTAATACGCAGGTAAGTCATAGATTTATCGTCACGGAGCAAAATATTATACTTTGGCATATACCGACGTATCATTTCGGCCTCTAAAAATAAAGCTTCTACTTCGCTATCAACAACTTGCCAATCAGTATCAGCAATATCAGCCACTAGCAGTTCTGTCTTTGGGTCACGACTGCGCGAAACTTGAAAATACTGCCTTACTCGGTTGCGTAATACCGCTGCCTTACCAACATATATAATCTCGCCAGTTTTATCTTTATGAAAATAAATTCCTGGTGATTTTGGCAAATCTTTTAATTTTTGCTCTAACTTTTTATTCACCTTGCTTATTATACTTTAAAAGCCAAAGCTAAGAAGTTATTTGCTTTAGTTGTGCTAAAATTTGTTTTGCTGCTTCTTGATAGCCTTCTTTTGTAAGGTGTACCTCGTCTTCGGCAAACGTCAAATTACTTGAATCAATAGGTACGACATAAGCATTTTTATAATCATCTAAAACATCATCTAGCATCTGGTTTCGTCTGTTGCGACGTTCTGCGCTTTTTGTGCCATTTTTATACGAGTAATTTTGTATAAAAGCCAACTTGGCATTTGGGTTAATCTGATTAATCCGTTCTATTGCTTGAACAACTCCTTGCTTGTATTGCTCATCAGATTCTACGGCATTTGTACCTAGACCAATTACAACTATATTAGATTCAGCAATCGCGGCTTGGTTTTGCTCAATTGCTAACATACCACTAAAGTCACCCCCAACTAATGGTCGGCTTTCTTTAGCGTCGATATGGCTAATTTCAAGCCCGAATGATTCATCAATAGTTGCAATCCCTCCAAACTTATCATACCCAACAGATAAAGAATCACCGATTAATGCAACTTTAGGCATTTTAACTTGTTGTTTTTCTTTGCTTTTTAGATATGCCTCTCTGGCACTAATTAATAATAACTTCATTCTTTGCGCACGCTCTAATCCGCCATGTGCCATATTCCCAGCTTTGTCTTCATCGTACCTACCAAAGCCGTCATTACAAGGCACGCCCGCCCATTCGGCGCATAGATCCTCAAGTGCCTCTTCAACAGTCGTATCACCCCCCATAAGAAAATTTGTAACTTTTGGCCGTTTTATTCCACCCAGAATTAAGTAAGTTGCTAACTCACGCTGGGCAGATTCATCGTACGGCCTACTCGTATCAATACCAGTGTTTACTACGGCACCATTTAGCGTCCCTTCTACGATTTGCCAGCGCCCAGTGGCAAAGATCTTGCCTTCAGCTTGTAAATCTAAAACCTCTTGAATAGTCAACTGGCTTAAGTTACGGTCACCCAACAGTTCATAATATTTATCACTACCTACTGTGGTATCACCAGCAGTACCCGTGTTAATCGAATCAAAGCCACCTTCGCCTTTAGCAATTTCATCCATTAATGCATTAATTTCAGGGCTATTAAACTCATGCTTGTTTGTAGCTTTTGAAACGCCTTCTATGCCTACACCTGCCTCATAGTCAGAGAAAATCTGACTTTTTAATTTTTCTAAATCTTGTTCTGGCCTTTCTCCACCGTCTGCAAAATCCTTTAAATCTGTATTCTTAAAGACATCAGAGCCCTGAACATGACCATGATTGTTATGATTATCTAACTCTTTAACCCTTTCATCTGGAGGATTTGGTGTATTGTAGAGTATATTCTTGACCAATGGTTGATCATTAATGTGCAAAGAAAGCATAAATTTAAGCATTTCATCATCTAATTCACTGTTATAATTTTCATTTTGTATATTTTTATTAATGCCCCCTTCAATACTATTAATTTTGAAAACTGGACCATCTGCAACTTTGTGTCCATTAATAATGTCGCATTTTAGGGAAGAAGTAATGTCAAATTGTGACCCCCAATGCGAAACATGACCTTCTAGCGAAGAAAAATCTCCAAACCTAACACATGATTCTTTATATAAATCTGCAAATTTTTGATTAGACGATATAACTTGATTAAACTTATATGCAGATGCGAGAGCTATTGAAATCATGGGAGCCGTAGCTAATCGTTCTTTATCTGGAGTTTCAGTTGAAAATTCATAATTTAAGCCTGGTAAATTTAGTAAATTTGCTGGAGGCATTGCTCTAATTTGGCCAAACTCTAAACCACTTGGCAAATCATATCTAGGATGAAAAATCGGAGAGTATGCAACATAATGATTTAGCGCCCCTAGGTCTCCAGTTTGCGATGCTACTTGTAGCGCATTTTGAATTGCATTTGTTTCTGCAGTGTATTTTGCTTCTGGCGTCATTAATGCAACATCCTCTGTGCTTTGGTTAGGTATTGAATTATCAATTGGGCTGTTGCGGTTATACATTGCAAATCCTGTTAAAACCACCATACCAATTGCCATTACACGCTTAAAAGACGATGGCTGATATTGCTCAACCTCGGAAAGTTCATGTATGCTTGGGTTATAATTTTGTACCTCAAAAGGGCGAATATCTTGGGTCATAATAATCAATTCTAAAGCTTTTATTATATCACACTTATTGACTTCTGGTCAATGTTATGATATTATGAATCATTCTGCCAACACCGGTAGAACGTGACCAGCAATGGTCTTGACAATCCGTCCCTCCCAACAGAAAGGTAGGCAAAGATGCCTGCATACGGTAACAACAACGGTTTGGTCCGCGGTGTCAACACCGCAATTGCGGTGACCTGGAAGGCGTTCATCTGTATCGTCCTCGGTCCAGGACTCCTGTACCTGGACATCGCAGCCGGTGCCAATTATTTCCAGGGTGCGTTCGACCCATATTTGACTGGTGCGTTCAACGCAACAATCCCGATCATGGGGTGGCACATCAACTGGGGTCATGCATTTGTGTTGGGCTTCGTGCTCAGTGCCGTCTGCAGTGGCATCCAGATTGCCCTGTGGAACTTCAGCAAGTCGAGCATCAAGCTCGGTATGTTGAAACCACAGCACTATGTTGCGCTAACCATGGCTGGAGCCATCTTCTTGCTGGATGTGGCATCCGATCTTGGTGGCGCGACTATGTGGGTCAGCAGTACCACAAACGGAGCGCTCTGGCCGTCGAACGCCAACATGTTCCAGATGATCACCATCCCGGTGATTGTTATCTGTGGCATCGCCAACGAGGCAATTTTGGAGTTCTTCTTCGGAATAGATCAACCAACCAAGATCGGCCGGAAATACTCCAGGCGACCCGTGAGCAACTCCGAACGAGAGAAGGTGAGCGTCAACTGAGACGAGGGGCAATTGAGCGCGGACTGTGGGTTCGAGGTGTTGAGAAACGTGCGCCGGCATCTGCCAGCAAACAATTCCTCACGCCTCACCCACAGTCCCGCTCTAACCACCAAAAAGATTTTATGCAGAGATTTTTTGTCTTTTTGCCAAACAGTCACTACATTTGGTTTTTTTGTCACAATTTTCGCACACAAGCACTAAGCGATTGCAACTAACGTCAGCGCAATTGATATATCGGCTTGTTCTACCTTTGCAATATATGCACTCTCCAATATCTTTAGCTTTATTTGAAAAGCTATGCATCATGCGGTCATCAAATATGTGCAACTTACCTTCCCATAAGCCATCGTCACCATACTTTTCACCATATTTCACAATTCCGCCGTCAATTTGATAAACATCTTTAAAGCCACGATTAATCATCAGCGCACTGAGCGCTTCACACCTGATTCCACCTGTACAATATGTAACCACAGGTTTATCTTTAATGTCATTATATTTAGGATCTTCAATTTCTTTAATAAAATCACGCGAAGTTTTAACATCAGGAATTACAGTATTTTTAAATTTTCCTATCTCAGCTTCGTAAGCATTTCTTCCATCAAAAAACACAACTTCATCACCATATTGCTTAACAAGTTCATTAACTTGTTCTGGTTTTAAGTGTTTGCCGCCACCAACAACACCTTTTTCATCAACTTTGATTTCATCTGGAGCCCCGAAAGCAACTAGCTCTGGACGCTCCTTTATACTTAGTCGTGGAAAATCATTGCCTGTACCGTCACTCCACTTATATGTAATCCCCTTAAACAATACTGAACGATTCATCTCGCGTTTATATTCACGTAAATTTTCTATGTCACCACCAAGCGTACCATTTATGCCATGCTTGCTAACAATTATTCTCCCCTTTAAACTAAGTCGGCTACAGAGTTCTTTTTGCCAGCGCACCGTCATAGCTGGATCTAGTACCGGCACAAATTTGTAGTACAGAATTACTTTATTCATGATACATACATTTTACGACACAAACTAACTCTTGTCATCTCTGGCATGCTTATGCTATAGTAATCAAATCACTTATAAATTAATGGAAAGGTGACCAAAAGCAACCATGACGCATCCACCACAGTCGTATATATTCTCTTCGGTCGCCTGCAGCGAGCGAAGCTAAACGTACTCACTCGTTGTTAACCAACAAAAAATTTTCATTTACTAACCGCAGTAGGAGACTGCTATGTCGAAAAAAAATAGTTCAATTACCTATAAAACAATAAAACTTTATTGGGATTTTGCTAATAAATATCCCCGATTTCTTTACGGTATGCTCATTTCTATGCCTATTGTATTGTTAGTTTCAGTTTTTATACCACCATTAATCTTAGCCAATATATTTGAAAAATTATCTTCAGACAAATTCCAAACTGGGCTAGTCTGGGATAACTTTGGAACTAGTTTAGTTATATACTGTGTATTAATGTTCATTGGCTCACTAGGCTGGAGAGTGGTAGACGCATTTAACTGGCGCCTCGAGGCAAACGTACTAAAAACTATATCAAACCATATATATAAACATCTGATGAATCAAAGTGCGAATTTTCATGCCAACAATTTTGGCGGATCTTTAGTCTCTCAAACAAATAAATTCTTAGGGTCATATATCAGAGTGACCGATACAACTGTTTACGGAACATTAAACCTATTATTTTCTTTGATTTTTACAGCGGTTATTTTAGCACCTAAAGTTCCTGTATTTGTAATAGCCTTTATAATATTTAGCATAATATATATTATTTCAGCTTTCTATATCACTAAAAATATAAGAAAAATCGCATCAAAACATTCTGAGGCAGAGAGTAAGCAAACTGGGTACTTATCTGACAGTATTACAAATGTAATGGCAATTAAAAGTTTCTCTTCTGACGTTTATGAAAGAAAACAATTTAATAAAAAATCAACTAGCGTTGCAAACTACCTGTTACGAGTTGGTAAAGCTGTACAAAAACAGATGTTTTATTATTCAGGGATGTCGGGATTAATTCAATCACTTGCAGTGATAATTAGTGTAATCGCTGCCGTAAATTATCATGCAAATATAGCTACGGTTTTTCTGGTTCTTAGTTATACATCGACAATTGCAGACAAATTATTTAATTTTAGCTCACAAGCATTGAGAGCATATAACCGCGCATTCGGTGATGCAGCAGAGATGACTAAAATACTGGGAATAGAACCCGAAGTACATGATGTCGAAAAACCTGAATTTTTGAGAATCACAAGAGGAGCTATTGAATTTGATGACGTAAACTTTAAGCACGACGGCGCAACAAAAACTATATTTAACAATTTGAGTTTCAAAATTAAGCCGGGAGAGAAAATTGGTCTTGTAGGTAACTCCGGTTCAGGAAAAACTTCATTGACTAAAGTTCTACTTAGATTTTCTGACATTCAAAGTGGCAAGATTACAGTTGACAATCAAAATATATCAATAATTACTCAAAATGATTTACGATCAGTAATTGCCTATGTTCCCCAAGA
>CAZSVQ010000020.1:9466-11041 GCA_964610345.1 uncultured Candidatus Saccharibacteria bacterium
AGCGCACTAGATAGTGAAAGTGAAGGCTTAATTCAGGATGCCTTATGGAAACTAATGGACAACAAAACTGCGATTGTTATTGCCCACCGATTAAGTACGATTCAAAAAATGGACCGAATTATTGTACTTGATAAAGGTAAAATAATTGAAGAAGGCTCTCATAAAGAACTTATCCATAAAGGTGGAAAATATGCCGAGTTATGGAACCGCCAGTCCGGTGGCTTTATGGAAGATTAAAATAACCCCCTCGTAATTGAGGTTATTTAAAATGTCATTATGAAGTTACTCTTCTGGTTGTGTCTCTTTAGCTTCTTCTGCTGAAGCTTCTGCTTCGGTAGATTCTTCAACCTCAGCCTCTTCTGACTGCTGAGCTGGTGTTTCAATTACTGCTACAACTGAATGTTCTGCATCGGTAATAATCGTGACATTGTCTGGTGCTTGCAAATCGGCCACACTAATTTTATCACCAACTTCTGCTAAAGACTCTACATTAATGACTATTTCATCGGGAAGATTACGTGGAGTGGCTTCTACTTCAACGTTTTCTAGCTGATGAAGTAACATAAGACCGGCTTTTTCTGCCTCGCTATCACCCTCAAATCTTAGTGGGACCTCCGTTTGGACCTTCTCATTCTGGTGGACAGCATTAAAAACCACGTGTCGCAGGGTATTCATGCGCGGATCTAAATCAACATCACGGATAATCGCTAGGTACTTATCAGAACCAACAGTTAAATCTACCGGATGATGCTTGCCAGCCTTTTCATATATTTTTGTCAACTCATTAAAGGGTGCGTCCACGACAATTGACTCTTTACCGTGATTATGAATAACCGCTGGCACCTTGCCTTCTCGTCGTAATGCCCGTACTTGCTTGCCCACCACAGTTCGCTTCTCTAATGTAAGCGTAATGTCGCCTTTGCTCATGAATCCTCCACTTAACTTAGCTCTACCATTATAACAAACAATTTCAACAGAATGTTTGGTATAATATACAACTAATGTTTCATTTAGATTTTGAAGGCTTAATTACCGGTAGTGGTATATTACTTGGGCTAGCGATTATTGGTGGAATTATTTTTGCAGAATCTGGACTATTAGTTGGTTTCTTTTTGCCTGGTGATACATTATTACTATTTGCTGGTTTTTTTGCTGCCCAGGGTAAATTGCCCCTCGGTTGGCTGTTGGTAACAATTGTAGTTTGTGCAATTATTGGTGATAATGTTGGCTATAGCATTGGCCGCCGTACTGGGCCACGTATTTTTAAGAAAAAAGATGGCTTATTCTTCCACAAAGATCACATTGAGCGGGCCGAAAAATTCTATAACCAACACGGTGGCAAAACGATAATTCTAGCAAGGTTTGTGCCAATAGTTAGAACTTTTGCCCCCATGGTTGCTGGCATTGGCAAAATGCCTCGCAAACGATTTATGGCGTTCAACGTGGTTGGGGCATTTGTGTGGGGTGTTGGCGTAACAATGATAGGCTATTTTTTAGGTGGATTTTTTGACCCAGCAACAATTGAAAAATTCATTTTGCCAGTAATGCTAATTGTTACTGCTGGCACATTTGGTC
>CAZSVQ010000020.1:11051-15294 GCA_964610345.1 uncultured Candidatus Saccharibacteria bacterium
AAAAAAAGTTTGATAAACCCTTATGAGGTTGAAATCAAATATAAAACTGAAAAAAAGGTTTCGAGTAAACGAAAGAGCGAGGGTAAATAATTCTCTCTTTATATTTATCGATATGAAATTAATTGGATTACTTAAAGAAGAATCTACTCGCCAAGCAATCAAGGCTCGCATAAAACTTGGCCTCAGCAACATCTTCTTAAACAAAAAAATCGATTAATCTTCTGCTGGTAAAACTACACCGATTTCAGACCCAAAAAAGGCAATTACGGTGCCAAATGATTCGTTTTTTGGCAATTTATTCCACCTCTTAGCTCTTTCTGATTCATTGGTTTGTGCGTCAGACTGCATTGCATCGCGCGCTTCTTCGCTCTCCCACTCAGCAACAGCAAAAAAGCTACCAGGTTCACCCCTAACCTCGTGCAAATGTGTACCAAGTGCACCCGGATACTCTTGAAGAATTGTACTGCCAACTCTCCAGTGGTCAATAAATGATTGCTTTTCTATTGGATTATTTAATTTTATCTTCCATACATATCTATACATGTTTGATTCTCCTTTTTGGTTATTTTAATACTTGTTTCAAAAATTGGCCTGTATATGAGTTTTTAACTTTGGTGATTTGCTCTGGTGTACCCTGTGCTACGATACTACCGCCATTTTGCCCACCATCTGGCCCCATATCAATTACATGGTCAGCCGATTTAATTACATCCAAGTTGTGTTCTATAACCACCATACTATTGCCAGTATCAACCAAAGCATGCAAAACATGCAATAACTTGTCTACGTCAGCCATGTGCAAGCCAGTAGTTGGTTCGTCCAAAATATACAAAGTTCGGCCAGTTGCTCGCCTAGACAATTCACTAGCTAGTTTAATCCGTTGAGCCTCACCACCACTTAAAGTTGTTGCTGGCTGGCCAAGTGTAATATAACCGAGACCAACATCGACAAGAGTTTGGAGTTTACGTGCGATTGTTGGGATATTATTAAAAAATTCCAGGGCTGATTCGCAGGTCATACCAAGCACATCGCTAATTGTTTTACCTTTAAAATGAATCTCTAGTGCTTCGCGGTTATAGCGTTGACCTTTGCAAACCTCACATGAAACATAGACATCTGGTAAAAAGTGCATCTCGATTTTAATAATGCCATCACCGGCACAGTTTTCACAGCGTCCACCTTTAACATTAAAACTAAACCGGCCAGGGCCGTAACCTCTTAACTTAGCTTCTGGAACGCTGGCAAAAAGTTCTCGGATAGGCGTAAAAACACCCGTGTAGGTTGCGGGGTTGGAGCGTGGTGTTCGGCCAATTGGTGATTGATCGATAATTATAGCTTTGTCTAATTGCTTAATCCCCTCGATATCATCATGCTTACCGGGCACTGAATTAGCCCGATGTAACCGCGCAGCCAGCTCCTTGGCCAAAATATCATTTATAAGTGTTGATTTGCCCGACCCTGACACTCCACTAACCACAACTAGCATACCTAGTGGTATATCAACGCTAACCTCTTTAAGGTTATGTTCGCGAGCACCTTTAATACTCAAGACTTTGCCATTACCTAATCGTCGTTTTTTGGGAATAGCAATCTTCTTTTTGCCACTCAAGTATTGCCCAGTTACACTTTTGCTATTTTTTATGACCTCTTCGGGTGTCCCTTCGGCCACAATATATCCACCATGAATCCCGGCACCTGGACCAATATCTACCAAGTAGTCGGCAGTTCTAATGGTGTCTTCGTCATGCTCGACGACTATCACTGTATTACCGAGATCACGCAAGTGCTGAAGTGTAGAAATTAAGCGTTCATTGTCGCGCTGATGCAGGCCAATTGACGGCTCATCCAAAACATACAAAACACCCATTAAACCAGATCCGATTTGGGTAGCCAAGCGGATACGTTGCGCTTCTCCACCAGACAAGGTTGCCGCACTCCGTAATAAGTTAAGATAATTTAGCCCGACATCGCGTAAAAATTCTAACCTTGCCCTGATTTCTTTAAGAACCTGCGAGGCGATATGTAGTTCAGTCTCAGACAATTTAATTTTAGCAAAGTAATCACAAGCATCATCAATTGATAGTTCGCAAATATCCATGATAGATTTATCGCCAACTGTGACTGCTAAAACTTCTGGTCGTAATCGTTTGCCATTACAGGCATGACAAGGCCGTTCTTGCATAAACCGTTCGATATCACGGCGAATAAAATCGCTATCGGTTTCTTTATGGCGACGTTCCAAATTTGGGATAACCCCCTCAAAGGTCGACTCGTAAGACCGGCCAACCCCCAAGGTAATAGAATATTTTTGATTTCCAGTTCCGTATAAGATTCGCTGTAAATTAACAGGTGATATTTCACCAGTTGGCACGTGAACACTAAACCCATATTCGTCACCAACAGCTTGAATCTTCTTCATGTACCAAGCGTCGACATTAATCCGGTTAAATGGACGAATCGCCCCCTCAGCCAAGGTCAAATTACCGTTTGGTATCACTAAATCTGGGTCAACCTCCAAACGAGACCCTAACCCTGTACAAACTGGGCAAGCCCCGTGCGGGCTGTTAAAACTGAAAGTTCGCGGTTCTAACTCTGGGATTAGTACATCTGGGTGGTCAACGCAAGCATACATCAATGTATGGACAGATTCTTCATCACTGTCGGCATTTAAAACCTTAACTTTACCGTCAGCAATTTCGAGCGTTTGCTCAACTGATTGACTTAAACGCCCAATATTATCGACATTATTAGTTAAACGGTCGGCCACAATCTCTATGGTATGTTTTTTGGCTTTATCAAGTTCCGGAAACTCATCTAGCGCATAAATAACCCCATCCACTCGCACTCGCGCAAAACCTGCCCGCTGATATTGCTCTGGAATATGTTCAAATGCTCCCTTTTTATCAATTACCACTGGTGCCAATATTATTAACCTTGCATCAATATTGTTACGAGTTATATTGTCGACTATTGCCTGAGTGGTTTGTTTGGTGACCGGTTTTTTGCAGACTGGGCAATGTGGCGTGCCAATACGAGCATACAATAACCGTAAATAATCATAAATTTCGGTAACGGTTGCTACCGTAGAACGTGGGTTTCGGCTTGTTGATTTTTGGTCAATACTAATGGCTGGGCTCAAACCATCAATTTGGTCTACATCAGGTTTTTCCATTAAGCCCAAGAATTGACGCGCGTAACTACTCAAGCTTTCAACGTAGCGGCGTTGGCCTTCAGCATATATCGTATCAAAAGCTAGTGAAGATTTACCCGACCCACTCAAGCCTGTAATTACTACCAACTTATCGCGAGGTATCTCTAATGATATTTCTTTGAGGTTATGTTCGCGAGCACCCTTAACTACAATTGCATCATTCATAAAGTTGACTAATTATACGCCAAATTCAAGGATTTTTCTAGTCTCTTTGGTGCCGCAAAGGCGGATCTACCCTTAACGTGTCGAGTGTGACCTCTTCTGGTACGATTTCTTGGATGTGATGAGCGATGATTTGCTTATCTACAATAGGCAAGCCCGGTACGCGCACCAAGCCAATATGCGGTGTAAACTTACCCCTTATATTTACATGTAACGCTCTTAAAGCTGAAGTAGCGTAGCTATATTCGTCAGCCACAGTTTGATTGTGGTCTAATCTAACGACTAAAGTTTCATCTCGGCGGTCCATTAAGCTAACACGCCCTAACGAAGCAATTATCGGCAAATGCCTCGACTGTTCACAGCCGGTGTTTATGCGGTCAATAGCCTCATGAGTATTAAAACCTTGGGCAAAACCTTGAAGTTCTCTTGTTAATTTACGTTTTTCTAAATAAGTAACATGCATGGCACCAGGGTCGCGGAGTTGCGTAGATTCAGGCAGAATACCGTCATCTTTAAATAATTTCATCAGCTCATAAAGCTCTTCTGCTGAGTCCATTCCAACTGGCCTAAACATACCAAAAACATCCGATCTGCCGGTTTTTGATTTTTGATGCTGGCGCCTATTGCCGGCGTTTGGGTGATTTTTTCTAACCATTATTACAATTCTCCCTTATGGTTACGAATATTGTAATACATAAATAATTGTGATGTTGGTGTGTTTTAGGCTACAACACGCACAAATTTGGTAAAATAAATACATATATGGCGAGAAAAAGAGAAGTTTTCAAAGAACATCTAAATAAAAATAGGTCATTGCCACAGAAAATTGCAATCGATATTCTGGGGGTTCTTTTAATAATTGCAGCTGGG
>CAZSVQ010000021.1:0-4332 GCA_964610345.1 uncultured Candidatus Saccharibacteria bacterium
GCGATGTTTCAATATGAGTCGTAAAGTTTAATACACCAAACTACTAGTAAAAAATTGCAAAAATATTCATAAAATGATACAATATACTTATGTCAGAGACACTAAAATATCCAGACGTACCTTACGTGGATGATGCAGATAATCTAATTGAACAAGGTCAATTACGCCAAGCAAGGGGCAGAGGATTTGCGGTAAGAGTTGCACGGTTATTTTTGGCACAGGACGGCGATTATATATTATTGCAAAGACGAGGGGAAGATGTTGACTTTCCTTTAACTCTGGATTGCAGTGTAGATGGTTATGTAGATATAACTGATAGTTTTAGCGACGCAGATGATTATAAAATAGCTACTATTCGTGAAACACAAGAAGAACTTGGTTTAATTGTTTCTAAAGATGAGTTAAAGCAGATGGGTCATTATCTTTTAGACTTAGAATCTAGTGTCGCGCCAGAATGGACAAAAGTTTATTCTTGTAACTATGACGAATCAGCCCAAGGGTTAATTGTTCCAAACCAAGAAGAAGTCGCATCAATTTTGTGGTTATCGATTAATGAAGTGAATGAAATGGTATTAGATGACCCTGTAAGGTTTGAGCCCGGTTTTCCAAAAGATTTTCAGTATTTTGTGAATAACAATCAGCATAGATAATTTTATTTAAGTTTTGACAGATAAGAATATCCAAGCTATACTATAAACGTATTCAGGTCGGCCGGCAGGTCGACTTTTTTGATGAAAACATGCAAAAAATGAAAGGAATAACATGGAATTAGATATAAAACAATTAGCAGTAGCCTTACGCGCTATAGCAGAAGAAAAGAACCTACCAGAAGAGACTGTTCAAGAAATAGTTGAGCAAGCATTAGCGGCGGCTTATAAAAAAGATTATGGTGACCGCGAGCAAGAAGTACGTGTAAGTGTAAACTTACATAGCGGTGATGTTGATGCGTATGTGTCAAAAGAAGTGGTTGATAAAGTTGAAGACGAACAGTTAGAGATTTCTTTAAGCGATGCACAAGTGTTCCGCAAGAACGTAAAAGTGGGTGAGATTATAGAACTTCACCAAGATGTATCTAACTTTGGTCGAGTTGCTGCCCAAACTGCTAAACAGGTTATTTTGCAAAGATTGCGTGAAGCCGAACGCGAAATTATTATTGATGAGTATCAAGATAAAATTGGTACTGTAATTAACGGAATTGTAGCTCGGGTTGAAGGTAGAGTAATAAGAATTGATTTAGGTAAGGCACAAGGTATTTTACCATCTAGTGAGCAGATTCAGGGAGAACATTATTACCCTGGGCAAAGACTTAAGGTTTATTTAAAAGATGTAGAACGTGGCATGCGAGGACCGCAACTAGTGCTTTCGCGCGGTAATACGCAGTTTGTTGAGTGGTTGTTTAAAGCTGAGGTGCCAGAGATGGAAAACGGTGCAGTAGAAATTAAAGCTATAGCTCGTGAAGCAGGTATTAGAAGTAAGATTGCTGTTATTAGTACCGTGCCTGGAGTTGACCCAGTAGGTACTTTTGTTGGTGGCCATGGTACGCGTGTTAATGCAGTTATGAGTGAAATTGGTGAGCAAGAAAAAATTGACATCATTATATGGGACGAAGAAATATCTAAATACATAATCAATGCTTTGAGCCCAACCAAAGTTGCGCACGTAAACATTGATGAGTCAAAAAAGAAGGCTGTAGTAAACGTGCCAGAAGATCAGTTAAGTATAGCTATTGGTAAAAGTGGCCAAAACGTACGTCTTGCTAGTAAATTAACAGGATACGAGATTGATATTGTTGGTAAAAAAGAAACTGAAGAACCAAATGAAGAGCCCGTTGAAAGTCCAAAACAGGCACCAAAGCTCAAAAAGAAGAGTGAGCTTGAAAGTAGCCTACTTGACGCTATAGAAGAACACGGCGAAGAATAACAGGCCCTAATCTATCTCTACATTTCAGTATGTAATTAGTTTGAACGATTCTGGATAAAATATTCTTTGTGTAATGAAAACTAAAGCACAAACTAAATTAGCACTCTTGACATACGAGTGCTAATTTAGCTATACTCTAAATAGCGACTAATCGCTTAATGTAATAACGAGGGTAAGAAAACTTATGCCACCTAACTCACAAGATTTTCAGGAATTCTTGAACCATTTAACCGAAAACGCACTGCAAAGTTTACGTCATGCAGATGGTATTGCTCGTGCGTCTGGTAGCCCATATGTTGGAACAGAACACTTACTACTAGGAGTGTTAGCTCAAGAAAGCTCAATGGGCGCAAAAATGCTAACAGAAGTCGGGGTTACTCTTGATAGAGCTCGAATGGCTCTTAATTTGACGCCTAAAACTATGGTTATTAATATGGGCGCCAAAGGCTTAAGTGAGACAGCTAAGTTAACTCTTAAAATGGCTTACGACATCGCCCAAGATTATAGTCAAGAATTTTGTGGAACAGAACATATTTTATACAGTATTTTAAGCCAAAAAAATGCTCGTGCTACTGTGTTATTAAGAGATATGAGTGTAAATCTTGACGGTTTAATGAGTGGTTTAGAGCAATTTTTAAATCGCCAACAATATGAAGAACAACCTGGTAAAAATGGCAAGTCGCGCACCAAACAGCGTCGTAAAACAGCTTTAGATTTTTTTGGGACAGACATAACTGCGCAAGCTAAAGCTGGCAAGCTAGACCCAGTAGTGGGGCGAGAACCACAGATCCGTCGTGTATTAACAATTTTAAATCGTCGCACAAAGAATAACCCAGTGTTAATTGGCGAACCTGGTGTTGGTAAAACAGCTATTGTTGAAGGCCTAGCTCAAAGGATTATTAATGAAGATGTGCCAGATAGTTTACTAGATAAACGTATCGTGATGCTAGATTTAACCAGCATGATAGCCGGCACAAAATATCGTGGTGAATTTGAAGAACGATTAAAAAAAGTAATGGCAGAACTTGAAAACGACAAACGAACAATCATATTTATTGACGAGCTGCATTTAATTGTTGGAGCAGGTGCCGCAGAAGGTGCACTTGACGCTGGCAACATACTAAAACCAGCTTTAGCTCGTGGCAAAATACAGGTAATTGGTGCTACTACTACTGCCGAGTATACAAAGCATATTGAAAAAGATAGTGCCCTAGAACGTCGATTCCAACCAATTCAGGTGCCTCAGACAAATATTACTGAGACAATAGCAATACTAAAAGGTCTCCGTAAACATTATGAGTCTTTTCACGGTGTAAAAATCCCTGATATTGTTTTAGAAGATACGGTGAACTTAGCTGACCGATATATAAATGATAGATATATGCCCGATAAAGCGATTGATTTACTTGATGAAACAGCAGCCCATTTACGCATAGACAAGGGGCGTACACCACCAGAAGTTCGTAAGCTTAAAAAAGAGCTCAAGCTCATAAATACCCAAATTGAAGAAGCTGTAGATAATGAAGATTACGAAAAGGCTGCCGCTTACAAACAGAGGGCTAGTCAAATTAAGAGTAACCTTAAAGAATTACAAGCTAGTGAAAAACAAGCCAAAAAACTGACCATGAACAGTGATGATGTAGCTGAGATTGTTGCAAGGACAACGGGTGTGCCAGTTCAAAAGGTTATCCGATCAGAGGCTAAATATTTACTAAACCTTGAGAAAAACTTAGAAAAATATGTCATTGGTCAAGATGAAGCAGTGCATGCAGTTGCTAAGGCAGTTAGGCGCAACCGTTCAGGTGTAAGCAGTGGTAAACGCCCGATAGGTTCATTTATATTTTTGGGTCCTACTGGGGTTGGAAAAACTGAGCTTGCCAGGGTATTGGCGCGTGAATTTTTTGGGTCAGAAGAATCACTAGTTAAAATTGATATGAGCGAATTTGGCGAACATCACAATGTATCGCGCTTAGTTGGTGCTCCTGCAGGGTATGTAGGTTATGATGATGGCGGCCAATTAACAGATAAAATACGTCGTCAACCATATAGTGTGGTGCTGTTTGACGAAATTGAAAAAGCTCACCCAGATGTATTTAATATGATGTTACAAATGCTAGAAGATGGATACTTGACAGATAGTAAAGGACGAAAAATAGATTTCACCAACACAATTGTGATTATGACAAGCAACATAGGAGCTGATAAATTACAAAAAGAAGTAAACCTTGGCTTTAGTGCAGATGACAAGAATGATTTTAAGGATCTTGATAAATTACACCAAAATAATAAAGACAAAGTGTTAGACCAACTAAAGAAAATGTTACGACCAGAGTTACTTAACCGGATTGATAAAACAATTGTGTTCAGAGCTTTAACGAAACAAAATATTTTGAAAATATTAGATTTGCAAAT
>CAZSVQ010000021.1:4432-14104 GCA_964610345.1 uncultured Candidatus Saccharibacteria bacterium
GCGTCTGAATTCAATACTGAATGTAGTCAAGAAACATCAATAGTTTTGGGTTGTTATGCGCCAGGTGTCGGGATATTTTTATACAATGTTGAAGATCAGCGATTGGTGGGGGTTAAAGAAGTTACGGCGGCTCATGAAATGCTTCATGCAGCTTATGATAGATTGTCAAATGAAGATCGTGAGCGAGTTGACAACTTAACCCAACAAGCATATGCAGGCGTTACAAATGAACGGATTAAAAAAACTGTAGAAAAATACAAAACAGTAGACCCTGGGGTTGTGCCAAATGAATTACATTCAATTTTAGCAACTGAAGTCAAAGAACTGTCACCTGAGCTCGAGGCATATTACAAGCAATATTTTAAAAATCGTACTGCGGTCGTAGCTTTATCTGATCAATATGAATCAGAGTTTTCTAATCGCCAAAACCAAGTAGCAGATTTCGACAATCAACTAGCGCAACTTAAAATACAGGTAGAAGCCAGCAAGAATGAACTGGCGGTGCAGTACAGTGCCTTAGCTAGCGAAAAACGCCGGCTCGATGGTTTACTTAATAGCGGTGATGTCTCTACTTATAATCAGAATGTGCCAGCTTTTAATGAACAAGTAAAACAGTATAATGTGTCAGTAAAAGAGGCTGATAAATTAATAAACAGTTATAACTCTATTGTTGAAAAACGTAATAGCATAGCTGTTGAGGTACAGGATTTGGCGGAGGCAATCGATAGCCGCCCCCAGACTTTTTAAATTTATCAAATAACTCGACTTGAGAGTATACACACAATGCTGCAGACATTTTTCAATGTATTCCTCTCTCTTCGCAGCAACAGCTATGACTTTTTCAGAGAAAACAGTTTCTGACTTTGCTGGATATAACTTTGGTAGTCATAAGATTTTGCATAAGTTGAGTGAATTTCTGATAGACTGTTTGTATGGCAAAACTAGGTAAGCGATTTATTTGTAGTAATTGTGGGGCAGAGTCGCCATCTTGGTCTGGTAGATGTCATGTTTGCGGTGAATGGAACACACTTGAAGAAGAATTGGTGCCACAATCTAGTAGTATGACAAAAGCAAACATAGGTACTTTAAAGCCCGTAGGCATTAATTTGGTTGTGGCGGATAAAGAAGAACGACAGCCTATTAATTTTGGTGAAATTGACCGAGTTTTAGGTGGTGGAATCGTAAAGGGTGCGGTGTTGTTGTTTGCCGGAGAGCCAGGAATTGGCAAAAGTACTTTATTAATGCAACTATGTAACGCTCTAGCAACTCAAAATCAATCGGTGCTATACGTTAGCGGGGAAGAATCAGCTCATCAAGTTGGTATGCGGGCTAATCGTCTTGGTGTTAGCACTAATAATGTAGAGCTAGCTACAAGTAACGTAACAGACGAGATAGCTACTACTGTAAGTAGCGGAAAGTATAAACTTGCTATTGTGGACTCAATTCAAACCCTACAATGTGTTGGGGTTGGTTCATCTCCAGGAAGTGTTAGCCAAATAAGCAGTAGTACTCATTTATTAACAGCGGCTGCTAAGCAATCAGGTACTTGTTTAATTATTGTCGGGCACGTTACAAAAGAGGGGTCAATTGCTGGGCCTAAAATACTTGAGCATATTGTTGATGGTGTATTTCAGCTAGAGGGTGATCGTTATGGTGGTTTTAAAGTACTTAGAAGTGTTAAGAATCGTTATGGATCAACCAACGAAAGTGCTTTGTTTGAGATGCGTGAAGTCGGATTAGAGCCAATCGATAATCCATCAAAAGCACTATTAGCCGAAAGACAAATTACAGATGGATCTATTGTGCTCGCAACTATGGAAGGTTCAAGGCCGATACTGGTAGAGGTGCAAGCGCTCGTAAATAAAACAAGTTTTGGCTACCCAAAACGTACAGCTAGTGGAATTGAGATTAATCGGTTAAATGTTTTAATTGCCATGTTAGAACGGCGTACCAAACTAAACCTTGCTGATAAAGATGTATTTATCAATATAGTTGGTGGTATCCGAATTCAAGAACCTGCGGCTGATTTAGCAGTTTGTCTTGCAATAGGGTCGGCCACTAAAGGTCTTGTATTAAAGCAAAACTCAGTAGTTTTTGGTGAAGTAGGTTTGGCTGGCGAAGTACGCCACGTACCATTTATTGAACAGCGCGTTGCTGAGGCAAAAAAATTGGGCTTTGATGGCTCTATAGGACCAGTGGCCAAAGTTGGAACATTTCATTCATCCGTCAAAGACGTCAAAGAAGCGCTAAATAAGTTCTTAAAAACCTGAGTTTAATATATTTAGTCGTTGTTATTGCGTCCGCGCCTATTAGGGCCATTATTTGAGTTGCCGCCATTATTGTTGCCGGATTGGTGGTTCATTAGTGAACCTGATGTTACAGTAATTGTCTCTGAATCTGACGAATCATAAAGTACGCCATCAACAACTGTGGCGGTTACTGTAACTGTACCTGCTGGTTTATAGTTTTGGTAAACTACTGAACCCGAGGAACCAATTTCGTACGAGCCACCTGCAATAGCTTGCCCATCAACTGAGAATGTTACATTACCTTTGAATTTATCGCTAGATAAGGGGTGTGTGCCTTGTGCGACAGTGGCTATCAAATTATAGGCATCGCCACTAGGTTGTACAGTTAAAGTAATGGTCGGCTTGATATCTTCACATTTGTGGACATCATCTTTGTCACTACCGTCAGTATTATTAGTGCCACCAGCCCCTGCAAATGTATCGCTAGAAAACGCATCCGCACCAGCATCGTTACTTTCTTGTTTTGCACGAGGTGGGGTACAGTCAGTAGCTAGCTTATTCGATACCTGATCCATTATGCGCTTAACATTGCTAGCTTTGCGGGTGTTTTTGTACCAAGAAGGGAATATATCTTGAGCTGGGCTAGGTACGCGTGCACCAGCACTAGGGCTAGATCTTTGCACAAATGCCGTAGTGGTCTGGATTCCAGCAGGTTTAACTCGTTCTTCTGGTTTGAGACCGTCGTGAACAGAGTTCATCCAGCCCTTCCAAATTGGTGATGTCATATTTTCCATAAAGCCAGACATTTCTTTTTGGCGAGTGTGGTAGCCAACCCAAACACCTGCAGCATATTGGGTAGAGTAGCCCATCATCCAACCATCTTTAGAGTCGTTAGTAGTACCAGTCTTTACTGAGAATTTGTGGCCTTTGTAATTTTGAATTTTAGTAGAGAGGTAACTAGCATTAGGGTCAGATAAGATATCAGAAATAATATAAGCTGATTCTGGGCGAACGGCTTGTTCTCCTTTACTTGGTTTCCACTCATCAATTGTCTTCTTATTAGAATCTTCAATTTTCAAGATATAGGTTTGAGGTATGTTTAAGCCATTACGAGATAACGAGCTGTAAGCGTGGACATGTTCATCCATGCGTAAGAACGCACCGTCGCCGATAGCTGACGAGGCATAACATTGAGACTCTTTGGTGAATGATTCGTCAGCGAAACATTTATAGCCACTTTTTAGGCCCAACTTCTCAGCTGTTTGTATAGTTTTATCAATGCCAGGAATAAGCATGGCTTTTACGGCCGGTACGTTTCGTGAACCAGCAAGGGCGTACCTTATGGTCATTGGGCCAGGGTATTTAAAGTCGTAATCCCATAAACAGTTGCCACCCTGCTTTGGACGGTCTTTTTTGGTACAAGGGTAGCCTTCAAGTGGCCCTTGGGTATCATACAAAACAGATCCTGCACCAGAGTTTTCGGTATTCTCAATTAGTGATGTGTAATCGTAGGGTTTAAAGCTAGAGCCTGGTGGCAAACGCAAGGTTGCATAATTGTTTTGGCCATAATCTGCATTAGAAAAGTCTGTACCACCAACCAAAGCAACGACTTGCCCAGTTTTAACATCTTCAGCCGTAAAGGCTGCTACGTCGCCACCCTGGCGTTTTATTTGGGCTAAGCCTTTAGTTACTTGTTCTTCGGCTTTTTGTTGTAAATTCATATCAAGGGTGGTGGTAATCTTCCAGCCACTTCGTTTTACAGCGTCTTGGCCTCGAGTTTCTTCTAGTTGCTCTTTGGCGGCAAGTACAAACCAAGGTGATTTAATGCCATCATATTTTGGTTTGCGAGGTTTTACTTTTGCTATAGTATCAATTTTTTTAGCTTCATCACGTTGTTCTGACGAAATCATGTCTTGAGCCGCCATTTGGTCTAATATGTAATGTTGGCGACCAACAAAAGCCTCGCGGTTAAAGTCATCACTGTAAGGTGAATAATAAGTTGGTGATTTAGGAATGGCGGCAAACATTGCTGCTTCATCAAGAGTTAAATCTTTAGCGGACTTTTCAAAATAATCGCGCGCGCCTGCTTCAACACCGTATTCTATACCACCATAAGGTGCGGTATCTAAGTAACCGGCTAAGATTTGTTGTTTTGAATATTCACGTTCTAGTTCAACCGATAATATAAGTTCTTTTATTTTACGGGTATAAGTTTGATCTTTAGTCCAGTCTTGCGATAACTTAACAAGTTGTTGAGTAATTGTTGAGCCACCTTGTTGACCTCCAGACATACCAAAAACATTATTTATGCCAGCTCGCATAATACCTCGAACATCAAAACCGCCATGCTTATAGAAGTCTTTATCTTCAATAGCAATGGTGGCATCCTTCATGTGCTGATTAATACCGTTTTCACCAACTGGAATACGCTTTACGGCGTCATAATCTTCAAATAATAATACTTGGCCAGTGCGGTCATAGTAGCGGATACTCCCACCGATGTTATTGCCTGAAATATCGCGTAGATTAGGCAAATCTTTTCTAAAATAAGCAAATAAACCAGCTAACAGCACAAAACCAGCAATAAAAGCAACGCCCAGTAATTTAAGGGCCATGATGCCGCCTTCTCGGCTAAACCAATAATTAGCTAATCGCTTGGGGTGCAAACGGTAAAAAAAGCGCTTAAAGCGAGATTTTGGCATACCGCTTAAACGCTCAGCTTTACGCAAAGCTTTGCTATCTTTAGAGCCTTTAATTCGCTGCGACAAACTGCGGTTTACTTTTACCGATTTACCGCTCCGGGTAGTGAAAATGTTTTTATTAACTCGCCCACGACGCTTAGAAGTGTTCATCTATTGGTCTTCTCCATATTTACCAATTAATTATATCAAACAGAACTTAAATTCTACTATAATTTTTATGTTTTTTATTGGGGCTACATAAAAAATAGATTTTATCATATTATAGTACACATGACATTATCCGAAGAACTCCGTTGGCGTGGTTTTATTAACCAGACAACTATAAAGAATTTATCAAGTTTAGATGAGAAAAAGCTGAGATTTTATCATGGTTATGATGCATCGGCTGATTCTTTGACTATTGGAAATCTGGCGGCAATTATGATGGATAAGGTATTTATTAGACATGGTTGGCAACCGATTATTTTATCTGGTGGAGCTACAAGTATGATTGGTGACCCAGGCGGTAAAGATTCTGAACGGGAGTTACAGGCAGAAGAGGTAATAAATGCTAAAGTATCAGCGGTAACTAACCAGATTAAAAATTTATTTGGCACAGATGTGACATTCGTAAATAACCTTGATTGGTTTAAAAATATCAACGTTTTAGAATTTATGCGAGATGTTGGGAAGCATTTTAGCATGACACCACTGGTGCAAAGAGATTACATTGCCAAACGGATTGGTGAAGGTGGTCGAGGCATTAGTTATACCGAATTTAGTTACACCTTACTACAAGGCTATGATTTTCTGCATCTATTTCAAAAGCATGACGTCCGTTTGCAATTAGCAGGAAGTGACCAATGGGGTAATTCATTATCTGGTGTTGATTTAGTTAGGCGTGTTGAGGGCGCTGAAGTTGATGTGTTAACTTGCCCACTAATAATTAATAAAGCAACCGGTAAAAAATTTGGTAAAAGCGAAGAAGGTGCCATTTGGCTAGACCCAGAAAAGACTTCCGTTTACAAATTTTATCAATTTTGGCTAAACATTGATGATGAGGGTGTAGAAGATTATCTAAAAGTGTATACAGAACTAGATGAATCAGAAATTAATAAAATAATGAAAGAATTTTCGGCAGACCGATCTGGACGGATTGCACAAAAACGATTAGCCTATGAAGTCACTAAAATTGTACATGGAATTGAGGCGGTAGAATCAATTTTGCGTGTCACCGATGTTTTGTTTAATGGCAAGGACTATGGTAACCTTCAAGCTGATGATTTTGTAGCTTTAAAGCAAGAGCTTTCGTTTATTAATGCAAAACCAGGCCAAACTGTATTAAAAACATTAGTAGACGGTGGATTTATTAGTTCGAATTCTGAGGCTAAGAGATTTTTGGAACAGAATGGTTTATATATCAATGGCCAAACATTAAACGAAGATAGGGCATGGCAGGTTAACGATACGCTTGACGGGCATCACATTATTGTTCGCCGTGGTAAAAACAATAACATTGTCATACAACTGAAGTAATAAAAACTGGTATACTAGCTTGGTATGACTAAGAAACCAACTAAACAAATCAAGAAATCTCAAAATACTAAAAAACGTGCCGATCAATACGACGAAGGCAACTTTAATTATCTCCACTACTGGGAAGGTCGAGATTACGAACATGCCGCAGAAGAGATGGCAATTCGTCGGCTACTAAAAGGCAAACATTTTAAAACTGCCGTTGACATTGGCGGTGGATATGGCCGGTTGTGTATTTTATTAGAACAATACGCTGACAAAGTTACTTTGGCAGAGCCAAGTCAACAACAACTAGATATCGCTAAAGACTTTTTAAAGGATTACCCAGAAATAGACCAAAAAAGAATGCAGGCTGATGACTTGAAGTTTAAAGAAAGTAGCCAAGATCTAATCACAATGATTCGTGTTATGCACCATTTACCAGACCCTTCGGCTGAATTTGCGGAGTTAGCGAGAGTCTTAGCTGATGACGGTATTTTGATTTTAGAGATGGCCAATTATGCCCATGGTCGTAACCGAATTAAACACGCTTTAAAGTTCAAGAAAATGCCAGTGGAGCCTGTTGATATTAGGAGTGAAGCCAACAAACGCGAAGAAGAGGTGGCTTTTGTTAATCACAACCCCAAAACAGTTGTTAAGCAATTAGCTCATGCTGGCCTAAAAGTAGATAAAGTACTTTCAGTTTCAAACTTAAGGTCACCAACAATCAAAAAAGTTGTTCCAGAAAGCATAATGTTGTCACTCGAAACATTTTTACAATCAGCATTAGCTCGTACTTATTTTGGGCCCAGTGTATTCTTTTTAGTTAAAAAAGCTTAAAATCTACATTCTGTATACTAAAAGTATGAAACTTAGTACTCAACTTAGTGAGTTAAAAGGTGTTGGCCCAAAAACTGCAATGATATTTAAAAGACTTGGGCTAGATACTGTTAGCAACTTGCTAGAGTATTACCCACGGAAATATGAAGATTATTCAAAGATACAGTTAATCGGGAGCATCAAACCAGGCCCAGTCACAATAAAAGTAAAAATTAAGCAGGTATCGGGCAAATATATTCGCGGAGGACTACATATAACCGAGGCGGTTGCCAGTGATGATACCGGGAGCGTCCGATTGGTGTGGTTTAATCAACCGTATAGATCAGCTAATATTAAAAGGGATGAAATTTATTTTGTTTCTGGGTTGTTTGAACTGAGAAATAACAGGCTTTCGATCACCAACCCATCAATGGAGCTAGAATCTGCCTTCCCGCTAAATACTGCACGAATCGTGCCTATATATAAAGAGACCAAAGGACTATCATCTAACCAAATAAGAAAAATATTAAAAACCATATTAACAAGCAAACTAGACATTCCTGAAACATTGCCGATAGATATAATTAAATCAGAAGCTTTGGTGGGGCTTTTGCAGGCAATAAAAACTAAACATTTCCCAGAATCATTAAAAGATTTAAAAAGTGCAGATGAACGTTTAGGTTTTGAAGAGTTGTTTGAGCTGATTTTGGCATCGCAATATGCCAAACAAGATTTAGCTAGCCAAAAAGGCTTGAGAATCCCGTTTGACCGGGCTATGGCTAAAGAATTCGTAAAGCACTTACCGTTTACCTTAACTGATGCGCAAAAAAAAGCCGTTTGGCAAATTTATCAAGATATGGATTCTGAAAAAGTTATGAATCGTATGTTAGAGGGAGATGTTGGGGCCGGTAAGACGGTTGTTGCAACGATGTCGGCAGTTATGGCGCTTGCTAAAAATTACCAAGTTGCGTTTATGGCGCCAACAGATTTATTAGCACGCCAACACGCTGAAACTATTTTTAAATTACTTAAACCACTTGGCCTTGCAAGTAAATCAGTACTTTTAGTTGGCAGTATGAGTGCTAAAGAGAAAGCTCATGCTCACGAGACTATTAAAACCGGACAAGCATTGTTTATAATCGGCACACATGCATTGATACAAGATAAGGTAGATTTACAAAATTTGGCCTTAGTAATCGTTGACGAGCAACACCGTTTTGGGGTTGATCAACGTAAAAAATTGTTAGCTAAAGCTGGGCATGCGCCCCATATGTTGAGCATGACCGCTACGCCAATTCCGCGTAGTTTGGCATTAACGGTGTTTGGAGAACTTGATATTTCTATTCTTGACCAAAAGCCAAAAAATCGCTTACCAATAATTACCGAATTAGTTAACCCAACAAACCGTATAAAACTATATGACAAAATACAAAAAGAAATAGACAAGGGTAAACAAATTTTTGTTGTTTGCCCGTTAATTGAAGAGTCAGATATGCTGCAAGCTAAATCTGCCCAAAAAACTTACCTAGAAATGCAAATACATTTTAAAAAATCAAAAGTTGGCTTACTGCACGGTAAATTAAAGCCAGATGAAAAACAAGCTACCATGCAAGCGGTAATCGATGGTTCTATGAGTATTTTAGTGGCTACCACTGTTATAGAAGTAGGTGTCGATGTTCCAAACGCCACAATAATGTTAATTGAAGCACCCGAACGGTTCGGTTTAGCGCAACTTCATCAATTACGTGGTCGTGTTGGACGAGGTAGTGAACAAGGTTATTGTTACTTAATGCTAAGCGATTCAGTTACGCCATCAAGGCGACTAAGGGCTATTGAATCAACTGATGATGGCTTTAAATTAGCAGAGCTAGATTTAGAGATTCGCGGAGCTGGTGCTTTGTATGGCACAATGCAGCATGGCCAATTGGACTTGCGTATTGCAAACTTTTCAGATACAAAGCTAATAGCCAGAGCCAGGAACCGAGCAGTTGCTTTTAGCGAAAATCCAGATAATCTGTTACAATTCCCATATATCAAGCAAAGAATATTAGAACTTCAATCTGTAGTTCACTTAAACTAAGATGAATATCAAAAAAAATTTAGAGGCAGATAGTCCATATTTAATAGTGTGTATTTCTTGCATTACTAATCAAGCATTTTGGAGCACAAATTAGCGATGTATTCTGGCACTACTTTGACACCTATGTCTGGGCGCATACTAGGGGCGCACCAAAAACTTGACCGCGTGGCACGCAACCAACTGGATAAATTGTTGCCAAATAGTAAAATGTTCCCAAGTACTCGCAAGATACTACATTTTGAAGGCAAAAAAGGACCCGATGCCATCAAGCGTAAAAGTCCGGCTAAAGATGAACCTTGGCATTATTATAGCCCTTTTGATAACAACG